>JAPFCO010000188.1 GCA_026169505.1 Pseudogracilibacillus sp. | reverse complement strand
TTTGTACAGGTTGATCAAAAGAAAGGGAGGGAATTAAATGAATACATTACTTAAATATATCGGTCTCATACTTATCGCTTCAGTACTAATGTTAGCAGCATGTTCTACTAATGATGAGACTAAAAATGGATCAGATGATGAAAAAGTGTCGGCTTCAGCAACTAGTTGGGAGGAAGCGGCGAATTTAGCTGAGTATGAAACAACAGAAGAATTATATGAAAAGGCAAAGGAAGAAGGAGAAGTTGTCGTTTATTCGGCAACGTCTGCAGTAGAAAAAGTAGGTTTGGCATTTGAAGAAGAATACCCTGATGTGAAGGCAGTTGTGACAAAAGTAAGTGACCCTGATATTTTTGAGAAAATCAACCGAGAACATGAGTCGGGAGTCAAAAATGCGGATGTTATTTTTGGAAAAGGGACAAACGGATCTTGGGTAAATGAAATGCTTCCGGAGGGAGTTATCTATGATTATAAACCGGAAGAAATTGTTTCAACTATAAAAGAGCCATATAAAGACTACGCAGGAATAGGGTTGATTTCAGAGATCATTACTGTTCTATACAATACAGATGCGTATGACGCACCTCCGATTGATAATTGGTGGGATTTAACTACACCTGAATGGGAAAGTAAAGTCATTATGAAGGATCCTTTATCTGCGCCTGATATCCAAGATTTGTTTATAGCAATGGTTAACCATTCGGATGAAATGGAAGAAGCGTATGAAGAGAAGTTTAATGAAGAAATTGAGCTGGATGGAACAGAAAATGCTGGCTATGAGTTTATTAAGAGATTGTTGGAGAATGATGCAATTTTAATGAGTTCAATGGGGGATTCAGTTGATGCAGTTGCTGAATCAACAGACGAGAAATCTCCAGTAGTCATTTCTTCTACCGTTAAATTGAGGGATGTTGTCGATAACGATGCACCACTTGATATGATTCCTGAATTACAGCCAAAAGCGTCTGTGCCTGGAACATCTAAAGTGTTTCTAGTAAATGAGGCTGAAAACGTGAGTGCCGCAAAACTATTTATTCGGTTCATGGCTGGCGATGAAGATGGAGAAGGTAAAGGATTCGAATCATTCAATAATCCAGGTACTTTTGCAACACGATCTGTTATTGAACAAGATAACTGGTTACCTGCTATTGATGAATTAAATGTTTGGGAAGAAGACGAGACGTATAACTATGACAATGCAGAAGAAATGAGAAACTTTTTATTAAAAATCCAGTAAAGCATAAGTATTCAACGATAGGAGAGATGGATGATGACAATTGGAGTTTCGATCAAAAGTACTGGTTTACGTAAGGATGCGGACATTAGTGAAAGAAGAACCCATTTAGCGGGTTTTTCGCATCTAAGGGATTATTTGAATTTTTTACAGGCGCATGATGTAAAAAGCATCGAATTGAGAATTTATACAAGAGAAGATTCGTATGAGATGTACCAAGAGGCAATTGAGATGATCTGGAAAAAAGGATTTCATTTGACGATTCATGGAGATTTGGCGGGTGACTTTTGGTATGGCGAATCATTTGGTGATGTGTATCCGTCGCTTGTACAGATTTTAAAGCACGGTCAATTGGAACAAACAGAATTCATTATGCCCATCCATGCGTTTCAATCAACAAACAGCTTTGCTCCAACATTAAAAGACGAGTCGGTTCAAGTATTTAAACAATGGATTTCCTTGATTGAATCAGAAGAAATACCCTTATGTTTTGCATTGGAAAACAATCGCGAAAAAAAGCTGTATGATCCATGTGACAATCTACAAGGTGTCATTGACATTGTACATGAAGTGAACAGTCCACATTTAGGAATATGTTGGGATATGGGACATTATGATTCGAATTTACTTCACAAAAGGGCAGATAGCGTTGACCCAGCAGTTCCAAATGCTTTTCTCGAGCGTGTTATCCATACACATATCCATGGATTAAATGAGGAAAGTGTTACCCATTGTTCGTTATCAGATCCTCTTAGTTTGCCTTTAGAGATGTATGTAGATTTATTGAAAAAGGCTCATTACACGGGTATATATAATGTGGAAATGTCGTTCGATCGTTGGGACGGTAACGTGCAACATGAGTTCACTCGTTCGCTCCAACGATTAAAGAGGGCAGTGGCGCAAGAGTTAGTTAGCTAAATCATTGATGGCGGTGAGCAATTGATAAAGAATAGTAGTGCAATGATAAAAAGAAGGCTTCTCCAAGGTTTGCGTTTTTTGACGAAGCCATTTTCATTGATTAGCTTGATCTTGATTGCATTTTTAGGATATACGATTGTCCTACCGATGTGGGAAATTATCGTGAGGACATTGCATGATCAAATGGCTCCAAACAATTATTCATTGGGCATGTGGAAAGAAGTACTTACAAGTGATATTAGTCAGGCGTTATTGTACAAACCTATTTTTCACACATTCAATGTTGGGATCTTCGTCTCGATTCTTTCATTAATATTGGGAACAGGATTGGCGTGGTTAGTGACGAGAACTGACATTAAATTCAAGAAACTAATTAGTTTCATGCTCATTTTGCCTTATATGTTACCTTCATGGTTCAATGCGTTTGTTTGGTTAATTGTATTTAAAAATAATCGGATTGGTGGCAGTACAGGGTTGTTGGAATATATCTTTAAGGTGAGTCCGCCTGATTGGCTTGCCTATGGATTTTTGCCAATAGTTTTATCATTAACGACGCATTATTATATTTTTGCATTTTTACTTGTAGCGGCGGCGCTTGGTTCGGTGAAAGGAGATATTGAAGAAGCGGCAGAGATTCTTGGTGCTAGCAAGTGGAAAATCGTAACGAAAATCACTTTCCCATTAGTAATTCCAGCAATCATTGCGGCATTTATTCTCATTATCTCGAAAACGATTGGTTCTTTTGGGGTTCCAGCTGTATTAGGACTACCGGTTCGGTACTATACGCTCTCGACGATGATTTACAATAGTATTGGCACTGGGCAGCAAGGGCAAGGGTTTATATTAAGTCTCATCCTAATTACTATTGCAGTTATTATTATTTATTGCAACCAGAAAATCATGAAAAAACGTAATTATCAGACGATTAGTGGGAAAGGGTCGGCAGAAAAACTGACAAAGCTTGGAAGGTGGAGTTTGCCGGTCAATGTATTCATTTGGTTATTTGTCTTCATGGCAAGTGTTTTTCCGATTCTTTTATTAGGGTTCCAAACGTTAATGTTAAAAGAGGGCGTGTTTAGTTTTGATAATTTGACATTGCATTATTGGATTGGCCAAGCGGACGCACAAATCAATAATGGAGTTAGTGGTATTTTAGTCAATGAGCGGATCTGGGATGCATTGAAAAATACGTTAATCATCGCACTTATTGCTTCAGCAGTTGCTGCCTTTATTGGCTTAGTTATTGGTTATGTTACTACGAGAAATAAACGGTCTTTATCAGCAAGTGTTATTGATCAACTATCATTTTTACCGATTCTTGTGCCAAGTATTGCTTTATCCGCGATTTATTTATCGATGTTTTCTGCACCACAATGGTTCCACCCATCGTTGTATGGCACTTTAGCCATACTGATTCTGATTACGGTAGTCAGTGAATTGCCGTTTACAACACGTGCCGGAGCGAGTTCGATGATTCAAATCGGTAATGAGTTAGAGGAAGCCGGAGTTGTTGCTGGCGCTTCCTGGATAACACGTTTTAGGCGAATATTACTTCCGTTAAGTAAAAAAGGATTGTTAAGTGGATTTATTTTAGTGTTCATTGGAGCAATGAAAGAGTTAGATTTATTAATTTTGCTTGTTACACCTAATACGGCGACGTTAACGACCTATACATTTGATCTTCAAGAGCAAGGTTATCCGCAAACAGCTAATGCGGTTGTCTTCCTAATAATTACGATCATTATTGTTGTGTACTTGTTGATTACAGTTGTTGGGAAAACAGATATTACGAAAAGCATGGGAGGTAAATAAGATGAGCGATATCATATTGAAGAATATCGATAAATATTTTGATGGTAATCATGTTTTGAAAGATATTCATTTACATATTGAGGAAGGGGAATTCATGACATTACTCGGCCCTTCTGGATGTGGGAAAACGACGATTTTACGTATTATTGCGGGGTTGGAAGATCCGGAACATGGCGTTGTCTATATGGGAGATACATGTGTAGTAGAAGCGAAGGATAAGTTGTTTCTTTCTCCCGCTAAACGAGATTTAAATTTAGTGTTCCAAAGTTATGCCTTGTGGCCACATATGACGGTTTTTGAAAATGTATCGTTTGGATTGGATGTTCAAAAACTACCTAAGAAACAAATTAGACAAAAAGTAGAAGATGCGCTGGAGCGGATGCAAATTAAACATTTGCTTGACCGTTCTCCTTCAGAATTATCAGGAGGGCAACAGCAGCGAGTTGCGATTGCACGTGCGATCGTAACAGAGCCGAAAATATTGTTGTTGGATGAGCCTTTATCGAATTTAGATGCCAAATTACGCATCGAAATGAGAGCAGAATTGAAACGATTGCACCATGAGTTACAGACAACAATTGTTTATGTAACCCATGACCAGATAGAGGCGTTGACCCTTTCGACGAGAATTGCTGTTTTCTTTGCAGGCGAATTAATTCAAGTCGATACACCAAAGAAGCTGTATGAGCAGCCAAAGGATATGCGGGTAGCAGAGTTTATTGGGAACCCATCGATCAATTTATTATTAGGAGATATTGAAGAGGCTGCTGGTCGTAGTAAGCTTCATACTTCATTAGGCACGTTAGCATTTACAAGAAACGTTCCTTCCCCTAAACAAGTCATGATGGCATTGAAGCCGGAAGATATATTGATTCAACAGCAACCGAGTCAGCATGGTGTGCAAGGAGTTATTTATTCAGTTTTACCTGCTGGAGCGGAAACTTTTATTCAAGTAAAGGTAGACGATCAATTACTAATGGCAAAGGTAAGTGGAGATGTTCATTTTATGATTAATACGCTAGTTTGGGTTACATGTTTTCTGAAGAAAGTAAATGTCTATGATATTGAAACGAACGAACTTATCCCAATTGAACAAGTCACTTATACGGAGAGTAATGTAAGTTTGATAGGAAATGGTTAATCGATCAGTGTGGAAAAAAGTAATCAGAGGCCAATGGTTTGGCAAGATTACTTTTTTTATTTATGTTTAGTGATCGGTCTTTTTGGATCATTTCGAGCTCAACATTTGATTCATGAAGTTCGGAATTCACTTTTGCAAGATGGAATGAGTCTAAAAGATCATTCTTTGGTTGGGTCTTTAATCATATAGGCATTTTATTCGGAAATTGCTATACTACAGATAGGCTATAAGAATAAATTGCTAGAGGGGTACATCGAATGAAATATGTTAAACGTGTAATGATTCTTATGATAGGGGTTATGTTATTAGTAGCATGTAAGCCGTCGGAGAAGTACGCAGGCGAGTGGCAGGCGGTTTCAGGTGATGGTGAAGAGGTGACCATGCATTTTGATCGTGAGGAGAAACAATTGATCTTTACGAGTAATGATGGTGAGGAAGAGGTACATGAGATCAATCAAAACGCCGCTGGGGTAAAAAATAATTTGCAGTATTTCCGAATCGAAATCGGGGAAGATGCTTATTATGTCATTTTTAAGGATCGGAAAGATGAAGGAAATGCGGAATTTGTGAAGCAGACCAATCATGCGAGCGATTACGATGATATGGTTGGAGAGGTTATTTTTACAATGAGCCGATAGAGTGTGACAAACAAGCTTTTGATGTTTATCAAGGTTGGAGAATGAAAGATTACGGTTTTCATTGATAAATGGTAATAGAAAAAAAGTGTAAGGCATTGCTACGGATGGTGTAGAGTGCCTTTTTTTATATAGATATATGTAAAATGATGATATCTCTCATTTCCACGGCTTGATGTAGATTGGAAGTGATTGTGGCCTTGATGACTATGATATAATGCAGTTATTAGCAGAAGATTAAGGATAGCACAATGGTGGAGCCTATTAGGGCGATGCTTTGATTTAAGCGAATACGCATTAGTTAGGATGTTTATTAACATATTGAGGGGGTAATATGCGATGAAATATGTAGTAGTTGGCGGCGATGCAGCCGGAATGAGTGCCGCGATGCAATTGTTAAAGCATGATCGTGAAGCGGAGATTACGATTTTAGAAAAAGGAGCTTATTATTCATATGCTCAATGTGGGATGCCATATGCAATTAGTGGTGTTGTAGCGTCAACAGACGATTTAGTTGTGCGAAGTGTCGACACATTCAGGGGAAAATACGGCATGGATGCGCGAGTGTATCATCATGTAGAGAAACTGGATACGAAGGCAAAAGTCGTTTCTGGTCGGAATACAGAAACAGGCGAGGAATTTCATATCACCTATGATAAGTTATTAATCGCAACTGGTGCGAGTCCGTTTGTGCCTGAGTGGGAAGGGCGCGAATTAGCTGGGGTTCACACGGTAAAGACGATTCCAGATACAGAGGCAATTATAGCAAATATAGAAGAAGGAATTGAAGATGTAACGGTCGTTGGTGGAGGTTATATCGGGCTTGAGATGGCAGAAAATTTTCGGTTGCTTAAAAATCGTGTTAGGCTGTTAGTTCGCAGTCGTCAAGTGGCGAAAATGTTTGATCAGGAAATGGCTGATTTAATTGTGGAAGAAGCAGAGCGCCATGACATAGACATTTTATTTGAAACTGAAATAGAAGCAATTTATGGAGACAAGTCGGTTTCATCAATTCAAACAAATAAAGGATCATATGATACGGATCTTGTTGTGGTTGCTACGGGAGTTCAGCCGAATACAGCGTTTTTGCAAGGAACGGGAGTAAAGTTAGCGAAAAATGGTGCCGTTCATGTAAATGAGTTTTTGGAAACGAATGTACGTAATGTATATGCAGCGGGCGATTGTGCGTTGCAATACCATAGAGTGAAAAAAGCATTTGATTATATTCCGCTTGGGACACATGCGAATAAACAAGGGCGGCTTGCTGGAATGAATATGGCTGGAAAGCATCGGGCCTTTAAAGGTGTGACTGGGACTTCTGTTATACAATTTATGGATGTAACGTTGGCGAAAACAGGATTGTCTGATCGGGATGCTGAGAAACTGGATGTCCTTCATGCATCAGTGACAGTGACGTCTCGTCATCATGCAGCCTATTATCCTGGAGCGAAAAAGATTTGGGTTAAATTAACGTTTCGTAGTGATAATGGTGCGTTACTAGGTGGACAAATCATAGGGGAAGCGGGTGTCGATAAACGGATTGATGTGCTCGCGACAGCATTGTTTAACAAAATGACGGTTGAGGAGCTGGAGGATTTAGATCTAAGTTATGCTCCACCATATAATAGCACATGGGATCCAATCCAGCAGGCAGCGAGAAAAGCTGTAGGAAAATTAGAAGAGTTAGCTGAGAGTGAGTAGAGCAACAATTGCTTAATCTCGTGCGATACGATTTTCATTAGTGCACTTTTTGCCTGCACTCGTGCGTTGGAGTTGCCTTTTATACAATAGATTGGCTTCACATGTGGGATGGAGCACACCATTGATCTTCGTTTTACGAAGGGAGGTGATGCTGATGGGTATGGAAAGAGTTTTAACTCTGATGATTTCTTTCGGTATGTTAATCGCTTGTATCATGTCCAACAAAGAAAAGTAATCCCTCATGTAGCTAAGCCATGCGCTTGAGGGATTACTATCTCTTCTGTGTGCCCACCCCTTTTGATGGGGTTGGTCTATTGGAACCGTCTCTTGTTACCAGCAAGGGCCGGTTTTAAAACCCGAATATTTATTTTCCGCTGTATAATAAAAGGAACAAACTGGAGGTATGTTACTTGAATATTGCTATTATTGGTGGTGGGATTGGTGGGCTTACAGCTGCTGCCGGATTACATAAAATTGGGATTAAAGCCCATGTATATGAACAGGCAAGTTCTTTTAAGCCACTAGGTGCGGGCATTGGTATTGGGAGTAATGCGATGCTTGCTTTACAAAAAATTGGTGTTGCGGAAGATATTGTGAAAGCAGGGATGCCGCTTCATGAACAACGATTTTTAAATGATGCATTTAAAGTGATGAATTCGATTGATTTTACTTTACTTAAGGAAAAATTTGGAGAGGAAAATATTGCGATTCAACGTGCGGATCTTCATGAGGCGTTGTTTCAGTCGATAGACTTAGCTTATATCCATTTTCAACACGAAGTGACTGATTTTACACAAGATAAGGATCAAATCCTCGTCACTTTTAATCATCATGACAAAAAGAGTTTTGATTATGTGATTGCTGCAGACGGTATTCACTCGGTTTTTCGGCAAACGCTTGTGCCAAATAGTAGGCCGCGCTATGCGAACTATACATGTTGGCGTGGAACGACAAAAAATCAGAGGGATGTGGCACTGCATATTTCTTCTGAAGCGTGGTCGAAACAAGGGCGATTTGGTTGGGCGCCGCTTCATAATGGGGATGTTTATTGGTTTGCTTGTGTGAACGCTCCTGAGGCAGATGATTATTATGTAAGTTTAGAAAAAGAAGGTGTAGCAAATCTATTTTCCCATTTTCCGCCTCCTATCGGGCGATTAATTGCCGAAGCGGAAGATGATTCTTTTTTGCATCATGATTTATATGATATACAACCATTGGATACGTTTGTGTATGGGCGCACTCTATTATTAGGGGATGCTGCACATGCGACGACACCAAATATGGGCCAAGGTGCTGGGCAAGCAATGGAAGATGCTTATGAATTAATGCTTGCCTTAGATAGAGAACATTCAGTTGAAGCAGCTTTCGCCCGTTTTGACGCTCGTCGTGTACAGAAAACACAAAAAGTGATTGAATTTTCTAGACAAATTGGTTGGGCTGCCCAATGGGATCATCCATTTTTAGTATATTTTAGAAATACGGTATTTCCGTTCGTTCCGAAATCACTCTTGTTTCGGAGTTTAACTTTTTTATTTAAATAGTGATTGTGCGAGTTACTATAGTTTGCGAATTGATCTGATACAAACTCCTCTCTTATTCATGATGCTTCGTTTCGTTATTCTCCATCATTTATATTTAATGAAGTTTTTCAGTAGCTTTTATCCATGGTGGGGAGGAGTTTTTTTGTCAGTAAATAGTTCTTTCATAATGCCTTCGACGTGTTTTTTGATGATTGGATTGAAGAAACTTACTTCGTGGACATAGCCGTTTAGATAGTATTTATATGTGGAATAGAGTCGGTCGCTTTCGATGTGTTCGACTTTTAGCTTATGTTTATACATCAATTGTTTGAGTCGTTTTCTTTCTTTAATCGCAGTGGAAATGAGCTGACCCATCGCTTGGTAATATGGATCTTTGATTTTACATGGACTATTTTCTAGATGTCTAAGATCGATTTCTAAGTTTTTAATAGCCATGTCGGTAAACAAGTAACGACTGGCGATTTTTTCATATTTATTCATATGCATCACCCTTATTAGAACATTTGTTCCCATTATAAGAAATAATAGTCACTTTGGCAAATAAATGAGCAAGAAAAAAGAGCACTTAGAGATCATTTTCTATCTCTGAAATACTCTTTATCAGCCACGATGCCGCAGTTGAGGCAAGTGTACTGTTCTTCATCTAAATCTCTTAACACATGCGGGTGATTACAAACTTGTCTTTTAAAATTTTTAGGTGGTGTCGTCAATAAAGTGCATGAAACCATGTCATAGATAAGTGATTCGGAGTTTTCTTGAAACATGTTTTGTAATGTGATTTTTTCTCCGATGGAATTCGTGACGGAAAATATCGTTTTTCCATCTAGTGCAGCATCTACCTCGTTGATGTGAAATTGATCAACAATATCTTCTCTTAGTAAACTCATCACACATTCAATCGCCTGATTTCTCGATTCCATGATGTTACTCCTTTACTCATATTTCCCCTTACTATTATACCTATTCGACATAAATCTGGAAAGTCCTGCATCGAAAGTGAAATATTATCATCCATTTACCATATTTATGTCATGATATAGTGAAAAGAGGTATTGTAGTGTCGTGGTTATTTTGTAATAATTCAATTGATGCAAATAAGCGTTAATGAATCAATTGAATCATATGGGAAATTAATTAGAACTTGCTTAATTCTAAATTTACTTGATACTATAACAGGAAAGCATAAATATGTGTAACTATGGAAGCTTAGGATGATAGAGGTATTTTGAAGGCAGATGATTTTACAATAAATGAGGTGAGAAGTGTTGTGATTATTACAACTGAGATGGCGCAACCAATCGTTGACCAAATGATTAAAGTAATTGATTATAATGTCAATATTATGAATCATGAAGGGTTGATTGTAGCAAGTGGGGATGAAAGTAGAATCCATCAAAAGCATCAAGGAGCATTAGAAGCGATTGAATTAAAACGCGAGCGAGTTATTTATGAACCAGATTTTCAAGATATGGTTGGTACGAATATCGGAGTAAATGTACCGATTGAAATAAATGAGGATATTATTGGAGTTGTTGGCATAACGGGTGATCCAAATAAAATTTATAAATTGACTCATATTATAAAAATAACGGTAGAAACTTTATTGTCGCAACAACTCTTAATTGAACAATTAAGATATAAACAAACAGCATTAGAAGAATGGATGCAAAAATTAGTGGATGAGCATTTTAATAATATTCCTTTACTGGAATCCAAGGCACGTTATTTAAATATTGATTACAAAAAAAATTGTGTATTAATTTTAATTGAGGTAACAGAATTTAATAAAAAGACGTATGATTTTGAAACATTGCATAAAAATGAAATAAGAATGATTGAATTATTTAAATTATATTATCCTAATTATTTATTTCCGACATACTTGGGAAAGGGATTATTCGTATTAATGTTGCCAAGTACCCAAATAATAGAAACCGAACAATTAATTGAAAGAGGCAATGAAATGCATCATCGATTAAAGTCCCAAGAAATTGATTGTTACATTGGTATCGGAAGAATCGATAAAGGGATTCTTGGTTATCGATCTAGTTACCAAGATGCATTACACAGTATTAATATATTGAAACAATTACAATCAAAAACAAGGGTGACACATATTAATGAATGGGGTATATTACAATTGATTACCCAAGTTCCACCAGAAGCCCGTCAAAATTATATCGATCAGTTTTTTAATCATCGGCCATTATTGCAAGAAGAGCTGGTGGAGACTTTGAATATGTTTTTGGAAAATGATTTACATGTAAAAGAAACATCCGAAAG
>JAPFCO010000466.1 GCA_026169505.1 Pseudogracilibacillus sp. | reverse complement strand
TTATCATCAAATAAAAATGCTCAGTTTTCTGAAGTACATAGGCATTAACAATAAACCCGATACTGTCAGAAAAACTGAGCATTTTTAAATTTAAATAGAAGTGGACATGCTTCTAACATTTAAAAAATGATTTTTCTTATGTATTGTTCTCATATTAAGATACATTATATTACTTAACTTATATTGATGTCAATCACTTTTTTTAAACTATTTCACTCTTTCCTCATACCTTCTAAAGGCTGACTTTAACGCTACTCCAATACTGTTTGCGGAAGGTGCATAATAGTTTGTATCTACTTGTTGTAATAACATCTCTACTCCCGCATCCATATTATAACCTATGATAAGTCTCCTGAAATATGCTTTAGCTAGATTTGTGATAAAAGTGAACTCTGCATCAACTACTATTCTCGTTTCCCAATCAATTTCTAGGACAACCCCTATATTTTTATACACTTCATACATAGATGTATTTTGCGGCGCCTTTGCATATGCGGTAACAATAAAGGTATCTACTTTCCTTTCCAATTAATTTGCCTCCTTTATATTAATATACATATTAAAAGGAAACTAGCTAAATATATATCACAGATATAAAGTCCGTTTCATCTGCATTCTAATTATAATTCTATCACTAACTTTAAATATAAACAGCCCCATCTTCAAGAAAGCAATAATTAGTAATGTGCCTTTTTCAAGTTGTGATATAGCTATAATCATTAGATTCCAATAATATTTAGTCCAGTTCTGATTTTATTAGTTCATCCTAGACATTATGATGGACTTGGACGATGAATAAATACTTGCTTTGCATTTTGTTAATACTTCAAATGACTGATTGCGACGTTTAAATTATGATACGTAAACACTGCTCATTCCACATTATTCATCATACTTTTCATTTTGCTTGTGCATAATTAAATTAAAATATCTACTTTCAGTAAAACCTTCACGATAAATAGAAAGCAATTTCTAGAAAATTTTAGAAAGTACTTTTTTAAATGTTGCTGCGCATTATCTTTATTCTCCCTTTCACATAATAATAGACAACACAAAAAAAGCAATGCGCTTTAACCAATAAAGCCATTACTTGTTCAGATCAATTATTGTCCTACCGTCACTTATGCACGTGCATACACACTTCCTAAAAGATGTTCTTCTAAAAATTGAGCTACACCATTTTCTTCATTCGAAGCCGTAATGATATCTGCTTGTTGCTTCACTTGATCTGGGGCATTGTCTACTGCTACACCTGTTCCTGCATACTGAAACATACTAATGTCGTTATAATAGTTTCCAAATGAAATCGTATCTTCCTGCTTCACCTGATAGTGGTTTGCTAACCATTGTAAGGCCACTCCCTTACTCGCTTCTCGGTTCATTATATCAATCGATTCTTCGCCGCTTCGTACAACACCAAGATGAGGTATTGTTGGCTGCACAAATCGTTCGATTTGATTTAGTTCCTCTTCTGTTCCAATAATAGAAGTTTTTAAAATTGGATGTGCTAAATTCTCCAAACTATCACTTTCTTCTACCTTAATTCCTATTTTTCCAAATAAGTCTATTAAATGCCTATACTGTGATTCGATATGATAACTATTTTGAGTAGACGTGATATAACCATAACCCCACTCTTTCACTAATGCGATTAATTTTTTTAATTCTTGTTGTACAAATGAATGGACTAATTTTGCTTGGTTTTTCTCCATATTCATAACAAGTGCACCATTAAAGCAAACAATCGAGTCTGTCAAAGCCAGTTGTTCAGCAATCGGTATCGCAGACATCGTGTGTCTACCTGTTGCAATCACCACTTTATGCCCTTGATTACGAATTTCAGTAATGACTTCTTTTGTCTCTTCTGAAACTTGCCCTTCATTATTTAATAATGTTCCATCTAGATCAATAGCAATTAATTTTTTCGTACTCAATGAATCTCCTCCTATTTATTTTTTACTTTATTTTTCATTGCTTCTCATTTATCGTATCATTTATGACCCTTTTCTTCATTGTTTCAGCTTTCGCCTCTACTCATTGACCAAACCTCCCTTCATGAACAGTTCAAGTATTCTTCTTAATCTACTACGAATAAGATAGAATTCTGTTGTTCTTATTCTAAAAGTAGTATGCAATTATCTACTTGTATTCATGATATCAATAGAATATGAAGTTAAGGTGAATAACATGTAAAAAGCATGTAAAGATTATTATAGTGAACGTCATTATCTCATGCCGATAAAAACTAAACCAATTAAGCCTCTTTAATATTACTATTAATACTATCATGATATATATCAGTGAAATTATATACTACTTCCTCAGTCACTCCCATTACGTCATAATATTCTTCTACTGTGAGCTTACCAAACTTCTCTCTTACTTCTTCTATACATATATTAGCATTATAATAACTGAAATTGCCTCTACATTATAAAATCCAAAAATATAAACAAAAAACCCTCTCCACAAAGTGAGAAAGGGTTTTGCAATTCGTATAAATCTACAATTAACGTTTTGAGAACTGTGCTGCACGACGCGCTGAACGAAGACCGTATTTTTTACGTTCTTTCATTCTTGAGTCTCTTGTTAAATATCCTTCGCTCTTTAGAGCTCCACGATATTCTGGATCCGCTTCTAGTAAAGCACGAGCAACTCCATGACGGATAGCTCCAGCTTGTCCTGTGAATCCACCACCGTGCACATTAACTAAGACATCATATGTGCCTTCCGTTTCTGTAGCTACAAGTGGTTGTTTTAAAATTAGACGTTGAGTGTCATATGGGAAATATTCTTCCGCATCACGTTTGTTTATAATCACACGGCCAGATCCCGGTACTAAACGCACACGTGCTGTTGAGTTTTTGCGGCGACCTGTTCCATAATATTGTACTTGTGACAATTGATTAACCTCCCTTTATTATCCTTTAAGTTCGTAAACTTCTGGTTTTTGACCCTGATTTTTATGTTCTGGACCACCATAAACGAATAATTTCTTAATCATTTTACGACCTAAAGGTCCTTTTGGTAACATACCTTTTACTGCAACTTCAATCATCTTCTCAGGGTAGTGTGTTTTCATTTCAAGTGCGTTACGCTCTCTCATTCCACCAGTGTATCCTGAATGATTGTAATACATTTTATCGTTTAGTTTATTACCTGTTAGTGCAATCTTTTCAGCATTGACAATAATTACGTTATCTCCTGTATCAACATGCGGTGTGTACGTCGGTTTATGTTTCCCACGTAGGATAGATGCAACTTCCGTTGATAGACGACCTAATACTAGATCCTCTGCATCAATCACATACCACTTGCGCTCTACATTACCATCATTTGCCATGAATGTTGTACGCATAGTTATTTCCCTCCAAAGTTCTGTTCATTTTCGCTTTTCATCTATATTCACACAATTAGTTTCCGGGGCTAATTATGGATTAGAAACAATTTGCCATACACCATAATATATCAAATACACAGGTTTTGTCAAGTAATTGTCTCTTATTGCTCTCTTTCATCCTCATAAACTACATTCCACAAATATAATCCCTCTGGCGGGATCGTCATACCTACATATTCTCTGTTTTTAAGTATAAACATCGTATCAATTTCCTCTAGCGTTATTTTGCTTTTACCAACATCTAATAGCACACTTACGATAATACGGACCATATGATATAAGAAACCATTTCCACGAAAAATAAATTCTATCGTATTCTCATGCTTTTGACAACTGACCTCATAAAGTGTCCTGACTTTACTCCCTTTAATCGTTGCTTTAGCGGAACAAAAGGATGTAAAATCATGTGTTCCTTCAAATCTTTTACAAGCAAGTTGCATCTTCTTTATATCAATATGGAATGGATCGAAATAAGAATAATTACGTTGAAACACGTCTGGCTCTCCCGTATTTAAAACAAAGTAGCGATATTCCTTTTCGATTGCATCATAACGCGCATGAAATGTTTCCGGAACAATCTCTACTCGATGAATTACTATATCACTAGGCAAAAGCACGTTTAAAGCCTTTTTCCAATTAGCAGGGTCAATTGCAAGTGTTGTTTCAAAATGAATGACTTGTCTTTTAGCATGGACTCCTTTATCTGTACGACCTGAGCTTTGGATCCGGATATGTTGTTTTTTATGCATACGTTGTAATGCTGCTTCGATTTCATATTGTATGGTTCGTTTATTCGGTTGAATTTGAAAACCTGAAAAGTTAGTTCCGTCATAACTTATCGTACATTTTACCTTTGTCATTTGCTTGATCCTTTCAGCTAATTCCGCACGAAGAGAAGTCCCACTACAACAAGGATGAATATAATAAACATAATAAAGTCCCGTCTTAGATACTTTAATTCCCGTAGCTTTGTGCGACCTTCTCCTCCCTGATACCCTCTTGCCTCCATCGCCATTGCAAGCTCTTCTGCCCGTTTAAAGGCACTTACAAATAAAGGCACGAGCAAAGGAATGATTGCTTTTAAACGTTCTTTCAATGACCCTGTTCTAAAATCAACCCCACGTGATGCTTGCGCCATTGATATTTTATCGGTTTCTTGCATTAATGTCGGAATAAACCGTAAAGAAATCGACATCATTAATGCTAATTCATGAACTGGAAACTTCAGTTTTTTTAATGGATGGAGTAGTGACTCGATTGCATCCGTAATCTCAATCGGTGTCGTTGTTAAAGTGAGTAAGGATGTCATTAAAATTAATAACATAAACCGTAAAGCGATGACAAGACCTTGAATAACACCACCTAAATGAAATGTAAATGCCCACCATTCAAAGACAACTGGCCCTTCTTTTGTTAAAAATAAATGCAGTAAAAAAGTAAAAATAATTAAAAACCAAATGGGTGTTAATCCTTTGATAATGAATCTTAGTGGGATCCGTGTCGTGACGACTGCAATAAGTACGAATAAAGTTAATAACCCATAACTTAATGTATTATTCGCAAAAAAGACAACGATCACATAAAAAAATATGACAATTAACTTTGTTCTTGGATCTAATTTATGAATGAAAGAGTCACCGGGGACATATTGTCCGATGATCATTGAATTTATCATGCGAGTAAACTCCTTAAATAATGCAAATTATTCCTTCTCTATTTTCGTCATTTGTGTCATTGTTTGCTGCACCTTTTTAGCAATATCATCTGTAGATTGTTTGATTAGAGGCAATGATTCATTAAATCGTTCGTTATATTGTTTGATAAACTGAATCGATTCAGGTAATTCTAAATGTACCTCTTTTATTGCTATTTCCTGTGCGAAAATCTCTTCTGGCTTTCCTTCCATATACTTTTCGCCTTGATTCAAAATTACAATATAGTCAGCATACTGTAAAGCATCTTCCATACTATGTGTTACAAGAATCGTTGTTTGATTTTCTTCTTCATGATGCATATCATAAAACATGTCCATTATTTCCTTCTGTCCTCGCGGATCTAATCCCGCCGTTGGTTCATCTAACACATAAATACTTGGTTTTGATGCGAGCACTCCCGCAATCGCAACCCGACGCATTTGCCCACCACTTAATTCAAAAGGTGACCTTGTTAAGATGGACTCTGGCAATCCTACTCTAGGAATGACTTCTTTGATGCGCTTTTTTATAATATGTTCCGGCACATCGAAGTTCGATGGTCCAAAAGCAATATCCTTCTCCACTGTCTCTTCAAAAAGTTGGTGTTCCGGATACTGAAATACGACACCAACCTGGCTACGTAATTCCTTCATTTCCTTTAACTTCTTCTCACTTGATAAAGTATATGATCCTATCGTTATCTCGCCTTCTGTAGGCCGTAATAGTCCATTTAAATGTTGGATTAAAGTAGATTTACCAGAACCTGTATGTCCAATGATTGCGACAAATGAGCCTGTTGGAATTTGAAAAGAGATATCCTTTAATGCTTGATGTTCAAATGGTGATTTTGGTTGATACGTATAACTTACGTTTTTGAATGTAATATCCATAAATCCTCCAACATTTCCTCCGAAGTAAATGGTTCATTTTCTAATACAATCCCCAGTTCAGATAGTTTCCCTGATAAATCAGTTATAAAAGGTACATCTAGCCCGATAGCTTGTAATTCCTTACTATTCCGTAATATAGTTCTAGGAGTACCTGTCGTCCAAATTTCACCCTTGTTTAGAACAATCACACGCTCTACTTGGGTAACTTCTTGTAAGTCATGCGTAATCGTTATTAAAGATAATTTCTCTTGCTCTGTTAACTGATTAATTGTTTCCATAATTTCATTACGTCCTCTTGGATCAAGCATAACTGTCGCTTCGTCCAATATGAGTACTTTCGGAGATATAGCGATGATCCCTGCAATAGCAACTCGTTGTTTCTGACCACCTGATAATCGATGTGGTTCTGTTAAAAGGTATTCTGTCATTTTGACTGCTTGTAATGAGCTCTGAATACGTTTCTCCATTTCTTGACGCGGAACACCCCGATTCTCCATACCAAAGGCAACATCATCTTGCACTGTTGCACCTACAAATTGGTTATCAGGATTTTGAAAAACCATCCCAACTTCTCGGCGAATATCCCAAATTGATTCTTCCGTCAATTGCTGTCCATTAATCCAAATTTCACCCTCTTGTGGAAACAAAAGTCCATTCATCAATTTCGCGATGGTTGATTTTCCAGAACCATTATGTCCAATAATTGCAACTGATTCATTTTCTGCCACTGAAAACGAAATATCTTTCAATACCCAAGGTCCGTCTTCTTGATAGCGAAAAGAGACATGCTTAAATTCAATTAATTGATCCATATAGTTTGTCGCCTCGCTTCATCATTCTCATTATATAATAGCATATACTACCTATGACTTTCATTTCTTTACATGTGTAACAATGATGTCATATCAATGTAGATAATTCTAATTGATTTAAGTACTATGTTAACGTGCGATTGAAATTAGATTCGTGTATGTTATTTTAAACAAACAAAAAGGGCTTGGATCCATCTCTGTTTGAGATGTTGTCCTGCCCCTTGCTGTTTGTTCGTAATGAATCCTTACAAACTAGATCTATTCAATGGTATTATTCAGCTTCAGCAGCCGAATCTCCAGATACTTCATTATCATTTAAAGCTCTTAATTCGATAATTGCCATATTAGCACCGTCGCCACGACGAGGTCCTAATTTAAGAACTCGGGTATATCCACCCTGTACATTCTCATAGCGATCTGCGATTTCACCAAATAACTTCTGTAATACTGGTTCACCATTCTCATCCTTTTTATTATATAAAAAAGATGCAGCTTGGCGACGAGCATGTAAGTCTCCACGTTTACCTAAAGTTACCATTTTGTCAACGAGTTTCTTAAGCTCTTTAGCTTTAGAGTCTGTCGTCTCCACACGTCCGTATACGATAACGTCTGTAACTAAGTTACGCAATAACGCCATACGCACATCCGTTGCACGTCCTAACTTCCTTGCCATGAGTTTTCCTCCTTTTCACTTCATGACGATCATTCTTTAAAAATTGAATTAATCGTCATTGCGTAAACCTAGATCAAGTTCCGCTAGTTTGTTTTTCACTTCATCTAACGACTTACGACCTAAATTACGCACTTTCATCATATCTTCTTCTGTCTTCGTCGACAATTCTTGTACTGTGTTGATACCAGCACGTTTTAAACAGTTATACGATCTAACAGATAGATCCAACTCTTCAATTGTCATCTCTAACACTTTTTCTTTCTGGTCTTCTTCTTTCTCTACCATGATCTCAGCCTTCTGAGCATCATCTGTTAAACCTACGAAAATATTAAGATGTTCTGTAAACACTTTTGCACCTAAAGAAATTGCTTCTTCAGGTCGAATGCTTCCGTTCGTCCAAACATCAAAAGTTAATTTATCATAGTTAGCTACTTGACCAATTCGAGTGTTCTCTACTTGATAGTTCGCTCGTGAAACAGGTGTAAAGATAGAATCAACTGGAATAACTCCAATTGGTTGGTTATCTTGTTTGTTTTCTTCAGCTGTACGATAACCACGACCACGTTCAGCTGTAATTCTCATATATAACTTTCCACTGCTATTTAATGTTGCGATTGGTAGTTCAGGGTTCAACACTTCAACATCACTGTCAAAAGTAATATCTGCCGCTGTAACTAATCCTTCTTCTTGAGTGTCAATCTCTAATGTTTTCACATCATCGGAATAGATTTTGAGAGCTAATTTCTTTAGATTCAAAATAATTGTTGTTACATCCTCCACTACTCCATCAATTGTCGAAAACTCATGAAGCGCACCATCAATTTGCACAGATGTAACTGCTGCTCCTGGAAGTGAGGATAAAAGGATACGGCGTAAAGAGTTTCCAAGTGTTGTACCATATCCTCTCTCAAGTGGCTCAACTACAAATTTACCAAATGTTGCATCTTCACTTATTTCAAGTGTCTCTATGTTTGGTTTTTCGATCTCGATCATTCCACAAAGCCCTCCTTTAAAACTAACGTCCTTATCTAAATATCATACAGATTATTTAGATACGAATTACCATTATCTGATCCATACTGTTTATAAAGGTAATGTTACCTAATTCTAGGTGTTTAAAACTTTTTATCATTCGATGATTTATTTCTTCTTGACTCTTTCGCTCAATAAATCGTTCATTCTCACGTTTGATACAGCTTTATACTAACCATTATAGACAGAGTGACAAATTCTAAACGGTAAGATTACACACGACGTCGTTTTGGTGGGCGACATCCGTTATGTGGAACAGGCGTTTCATCACGAATTGCTGTGATTTCTAATCCTGCCGCTTGTAACGAACGAATTGCAGCTTCACGACCAGCACCAGGTCCTTTAACAGACACTTCAAGATTCTTCATACTTGTTTCAACTGCTGATTTCGCAGCAACTTCTGCTGCCATTTGAGCTGCAAAAGGTGTTGATTTACGAGAGCCTTTAAATCCAAGTGCTCCTGCTGAACTCCATCCAATGACGTTACCTTGTAAATCTGAAATAGTAACGATTGTGTTATTAAATGTTGAATGGATATGTGCAATACCTGTTTCTATCGTCTTTTTTACACGACGTTTACGTGTAGTTTGTTTCTTTTGTGCCATATTGGTTGTTTCCCTCCCTTAGTCTTTCTTTCCTGCAATTGCAATACGAGGACCTTTACGTGTACGTGAGTTGTTTTTCGTTTTCTGACCTCTAACTGGAAGTTTTCTACGGTGTCTAACTCCACGATATGAACTAATTTCTGTTAAACGTTTAATGTTTAATGAAACTTCACGACGTAAATCTCCTTCGATTGTGTAACTGTTGTCAACTTCTTTACGGATTTTACCTAGTTCTTCTTCCGTTAAGTCTCTTACACGTGTATCTTCTGAAACTCCAGCTGCTGCTAGAATTTCTTGTGCACTTGTTTTTCCGATTCCATAAATAGATGTAAGTGCGATGACGATACGTTTATCTCTAGGAATATCAATACCTGCTATACGTGCCATACGTTATTTCACCTCCAAAAGATTATCCTTGTTTCTGTTTATGCTTAGGGTTTTCACAAATAACCATAACTTTACCTTTACGTCTGATAATTTTACATTTTTCACAAATTGGTTTTACTGATGCTCTTACTTTCATCTTTTTACCTCCTCTAAGATCGGAGCTTGTTAACTATTTATAACGGTAAGTTATGCGACCTTTAGTTAAATCATATGGTGACAACTCTACTGTTACTTTATCTCCTGGTAAGATGCGGATGAAATGCATACGGATTTTACCTGATACATGCGCTAGTACCGTATGACCATTTTCAAGCTCAACATGAAACATTGCGTTTGGTAATGTTTCTTGCACAACGCCTTCTACTTCAATTACATCGTCTTTAGACATCGTTTCCGTCTCCCTTCTCTAAAACAGTCACAACTTCACTTGCATATTTTGCGAGAGCGAATCGTAACTTTCCGTTGGAGACACGATTAGTCTCCAAAAGACTATTTTTCACTTCACTCGATACAAATGGGGTTAATTCAATATGAAGTACATTTTTCTTCTTCGGCCTGTCATATTTTCGTTTCTCCCCATCCGCTAATAATACATAGCGATCGTCCATCATGTTGATTATTATTGCAAACTGATTTTGTTCTCTCCCTTTGGTGATGCGAACAACCTGCCCAATTTGTGGACCGGCATTGAAATCACTCAACAACAATCACCTACACTTACATGATAATCAGACTTCGTTATCCAGTTTTGCTTGAATATCTGTAAACACCTTATCAATTGGTTGATCACCATCAATTGTTATTAGAATACCTTTTTCCTTGTAAAAATCAAGTAATGGTTTTGCTTGCTCAATGTTAACTGTTAAACGTTTTTGAACTGTTTCAGCAGTATCATCGTCACGTTGTGTTAACACCCCACCATCTTTATCACAAACACCTTCTACTTTAGGAGGATTATAAGTAATATGATAGCTTGAACCACATGTTGAGCAAACTCTCCGTCCTGTCAGACGTTCTAACAACTTCTCTTCTGGTACATCAACATGAATGACATAATCAAGCTGACGATCTAGCTTGGTCGTAATTTTGTCTAGTGCTTCTGCTTGGGGAATCGTTCTTGGAAATCCATCCAATAAATATCCCTTTGCACAATCGTCTTTCGACAGTCGCTCTTCGACAATTCCATTTGTTACTTCATCCGGAACTAACGCTCCTTCATCCATGTAACCTTGTGCTTGTTTCCCTAGTGGAGTTCCTTCTTTAATAGCTAATCGGAACATATCTCCTGTAGAGATATGAGGAATTCCATACTTTTCATTAATTTCCTCTGCTTGTGTTCCTTTGCCTGCTCCCGGTAATCCCATTAAGATTAATTGCAATATTTTCTCCTCGCTCTCACGTTAACACTATAATGTTATGAACGGATAAATCCTTTATAGTGTCGTTTAACTAATTGACTTTCTAACTGTTTCATCGTCTGCAATGCAACTCCGACTACAATTAGTAAACTAGTTCCACCGATTTGAATTGCAGTAGGAAGATTGGCAAGGCCACCTAAAATAATTGGCAACACTGACACAGCCGCTAAGAAGATAGATCCGACAAATGTTAATCGGTACATCACACGAGTTAAATATGTTTCTGTATTGTGACCTGGACGAATACCAGGTACATATCCACCTTGTTTTTGAAGATTTTCAGCCATTTGTTCAGGATTGACTTGAACAAATGTATAGAAGTAAGTAAATGCGATAATTAAAATCACATATAAGACCATTCCAATTGGTTGTGTATAGTCAAATATCATTTCAATCACAGATGCTGTTCTTCCATCAAAAAATGTAGCAACCGTTCTAGGTGCCATTATAAATGCTACTGCAAAAATAACTGGAATAACACCAGCGGCATTTACTTTTAACGGTAAATGTGTTGATTGTCCGCCTACTGGTGAGCGGTTAACTAGTTTTTTTGCATATTGGATAGGAATTTTACGTTCAGCTTGTTGAATATAAATAACTCCTACCGTTACTGCAATAATAACTAATACAATTAGTGTAACAATCACAATGTTAAGGAACAACTCTGAACCAGGATTAACGAAATACTGTGCATATAATTGTTGCACTCCGTTTGGTACAGCAGCAACGATCCCTGCAAAAATAATAATCGAAATACCATTTCCGACACCATTTGCTGTAATTTGTTCACCTAACCACATTAAAAATGCCGTTCCACTTGTTAACGTAATAGTAATAACAAGTAATTTAACCATTGTCATGTCTGTAATCAATTGACCACCAGCCATTGCGTTAAATCCGATCGACATTGCAATTCCTTGAACAAACGCAAGTACAATCGTTCCATAACGAGTTACTTGAGCTAATTTCTTACGACCCATTTCACCCTGACTTTTCCATTCTGTAAACTTTGGAACAACATCCATTTGTAATAACTGCATAATAATTGACGCAGTAATGTATGGCATGATTCCCATTGCTAGTATGGAGAAGTTTTGCAATGCTCCACCACCAAATGTATTTAGAAAACCAAACACATTCTGTTGGTTCATAAAGTCAATCGCATCTTTGTTCGTATATGGGACTGGAATAAATGTACCAATCCTAAAAACAACTAGCATTAAAAGTGTAAAAATGATTTTCTTTCTAATATCCGCAATTCGCATAAAGTTTGCAATTGTACGGAACATTAAATCACCTCAGCTTTGCCGCCTGCTGCCTCAATCGCTTCTACCGCTGCATTTGAAAACTTATGTGCTTTCACGTTCAACTTCTTATCGAGAGTACCATTTGCTAATACTTTTATTCCCGACTTTTCGTTACTAACAACACCTTCTTCAATTAATAGCTCAGGCGTTACTTCAGTATTTTCGTCAAAACGGTTTAAAGTTTCTAAATTAACAACTGCATATTCTTTACGATTAATATTTGTAAAACCACGTTTCGGCAAGCGTTGGAATAAAGGAGTTTGTCCTCCCTCAAAACCAAGACGTGTTCCGCCACCTGTTCGAGCATTTTGACCTTTATGACCTTTTCCTGAAGTCTTACCATGACCAGAAGCCATTCCTCGACCAAGGCGTTTACGTTTTGTACGACTTCCTTCATTCGATTTCAACTCGTGAAGTTTCATCTCTCGCGCCTCCTTTTCTCTAACTTACTAATTACAGTTCTTTCACCGCTACTAAGTGTGACACTGTGTTAATCATTCCTCGTACAGATGGTGTATCGTTATGAGTAACTGTATCATTGATCTTTTTAAGTCCTAATGTTTGAACTGTTTTCTTTTGATTTTCTTTTCTACCGATTACACTTCGTTTGAGGGTGATTTCTAATTGTTTAGACATTGTCATTCCCTCCCTATCCTAATAAGTCTTCTACTGATTTTCCACGTAATTTAGCAACATCTTCAGCGGTTTTTAAGTTCTCTAAACCATTCATTGTTGCACGAATCATATTAACTGGATTATTCGAACCTAGTGATTTTGTTAGAATATCACCTACACCAGATAATTCTAATACCGCACGAACAGGTCCACCTGAGATAACCCCAGTACCTTCTGCTGCTGGTTTCATTAGAACGTTACCTGATCCGAATCGCCCATTAATTTCGTGTGGAATAGTAGTTCCGACAATTGGTACTTCAACTAGATTCTTCTGTGCATTATCGATCGCTTTTTTGATTGCTTCTGGTACTTCTAATGCTTTTCCAGTTCCAAAACCAACGCGACCTTTTTTATCGCCAATTACAACTACTGCTGCAAAGCGAAAACGACGTCCACCTTTTACAACCTTAGATACACGATTGATTGTAACTACTCGCTCTTCAAATTCACTTTTATTTGAATCGTATTTTCTACTCAACGTAACGATGCCCTCCTTTATTTAAAATTCTAGTCCTGCTTCACGAGCTGATTCAGCAAGTGCTTTTACACGCCCATGATATAAATATCCTCCACGGTCAAATACGATTGTTTTGTACCCTTTATCAATTGCACGTTCTGCAATTAATGTACCGACTTTTTCCGCTGCTTCGATATTTCCTTTAGAATCAAGATTAAGGTCTTTTTCATTTGTGCTTGCACTAGCTAATGTAACTTTCTTCTCATCGTCAATTAGTTGTGCGTAAATATTTTTATTTGAACGATATACGTTTAAACGTGGACGTGACTCCGTACCACTAATTTTCTTACGTACACGACCATGAACTCTTTTTCGTACATAATTTTTACTAGGTTTTGTAATCATTTAGCTGCCACTCCTTTCAGCCTACTAGCCCTTTACTTAGCAGTTTTACCTTCTTTACGACGTACATATTCACCTTTATAGCGAATACCTTTTCCTTTATAAGGTTCTGGTGAACGAATTGCTCTAATGTTTGCCGCAACTGCGCCAACTCGTTCTTTATCGATACCTTTGACAATAATTTCTGTGTTTTTAGGTACATCAAATTCGATGTTTTCTTCTTGTTCAATTTCAACCGGATGTGAATAACCTGCGTTTACTACAAGTTTAGTTCCTTGTTTCTGTGCACGGTACCCAACACCTATAATTTCTAATTCTTTTTGGAAACCTTTCGATACGCCCTCAACCATGTTACTGATCAAGCTACGAGTTGTTCCATGTAATGAACGACTTTCCTTATCTTCGCTCTTACGTTCGATTGTGATGACATTATCTTCTATATTGACTCCCATTGTATCAGTTAGTTCTTGACTTAATTCACCTTTAGGTCCTTTAACAGACACTGTTGAACCGTCAACTTTAACTTCCACACCTTCTGGGATATCAATTAATTTTAATCCAATTCGTGACATTCACTGCACCTCCTAAATAACGGTATATATTACCAAATGTAAGCTAGTACTTCTCCGCCAACATGCTGAGAACGAGCTTCTTTATCCGATAAAACACCCTTTGATGTAGATACGATTGCTGTGCCTAAACCGTTCAGTACTCGAGGCACTTGATCTGCTTTGGCAAATACTCGTAATCCAGGTTTACTAATTCTTTTTATTCCTGTAATGACACGCTCTTCATTTGAGCCATACTTTAAATATATTTTTAAAACACCTTGTTTATTATCTTCTGCTACCTCATAATCACGCACATAACCTTCACGCTTTAAAATATCGGCGATTTCAGTTTTCAACTTTGATGATGGTAGTTCTAATACTTCATGACGTACTACGTTTGCGTTACGAATACGAGTTAACATATCCGCAATTGGGTCTGTCATAACCATTAATCATTACCTCCTTCCCGAATTTACGATTACCAACTTGCCTTCTTAACTCCAGGAATTTGACCCTTATGGGCAAGTTCACGGAAACAAATTCGGCATAGTTTAAATTTACGAATTACTGAATGTGGGCGTCCACAACGTTCACAACGTGTATATTCACGAACTTTGAACTTTTGTGGGCGTTGTTGCTTTGCTATCATTGATTTTTTAGCCACAAATTTTCCTCCTTGCAAGAAATTCGGTACTTATTTTTGGAATGGCATTCCTAACTGTAGTAACAGTTCGTGAGATTCTTCATCCGTGTTTGCAGTTGTTACAATTGCAATATCCATTCCACGTATCTTCTTCACATTATCATAATTAATTTCCGGGAAAATTAACTGTTCTTTTATACCTAATGAATAGTTTCCTCTACCGTCAAATGCTTTGTTTGAGATACCTCTGAAGTCACGTACTCGCGGTAAAGCGACACGAATCAGTTTTTGTAAAAACTCATACATTCTCTCTCCACGTAAAGTAACCTTAGTCCCGATCGGCATACCCTCTCTTAAGCGAAAGCCTGCGATAGAGTTTTTCGCACGTGTGACAACTGGTTTTTGTCCCGATATCAATGTTAACTCTTCAATTGCGTTATCGAGTAGCTTCGAGTTTTGCACTGCATCTCCGACACCCATATTAATAATGATCTTTTCTACCTTTGGTACTTCCATTACTGATTTATATTCAAATTTGTCCATCATCGATGGTACAATTTTTCCTTGATAAATTGATTTTAGTTCGTTCATTTATGTCACCCTCCTTTCGCTCTATTTATCTAAAGGTTCACCAGATTTTTTAGCGATCCGGACTTTTTTTCCATCTTTAATTTCGTATCCAACTCTTGTTGGTTCGCCAGTCTTTGGATCGATTGGCATTACATTCGAAGCATGAATCGGAGCTTCAACATTTAAAATTCCACCTTGTGGATTTTCTTGTGATGGACCAGCATGGATTTTCGCCATGTTAACTCCCTCTACAAGAACACGTTCCTTTTTAGGAAAAGCTTCTAAAATTGTTCCTTGCTTACCTTTGTCTTTACCTGAAAGAACTGTAACTTTATCTCCCTTTTTCACATGCATTAATAACGCACCTCCCGTTTTACACTACTTAATTTGTAATCGCGCTGTTTCTAATCGAACAATTACAATACTTCTGGAGCTAGAGATACGATTTTCATAAATTTAGCATCACGTAATTCACGCGCAACTGGTCCAAAAATACGAGTACCTCTTGGACTCTTATCTTCACGGATAATGACTGCTGCATTTTCATCAAAACGTATATATGATCCGTCTTTACGACGAGCACCTGTTTTCGTTCTAACGATGACCGCTCTAACTACTTCACCTTTTTTGACAACGCCTCCTGGTGTTGCTTGTTTGACTGTACAAACAATTACATCACCAATATTCGCCGATTTCTTACCTGTTCCACCTAATACCTTAATGGTTAAAACTTCACGAGCACCAGAGTTATCTGCAATTTTCAATCGACTTTCTTGTTGTATCATGAGTCTTTACCTCCTCTCGGCAACTTCACTTATCATTAAATAACAACAGACTCTTCGACCACTTCTACTAAACGGTAATGCTTAGTTTTAGATAATGGACGAGTTTCCATAATGCGTACAACGTCACCGTTCTTAGCTACATTGTTTTCATCATGTGTTTTCATTTTCTTAGATTGCTTTACACGTTTGCCGTATAAAGGATGCACCTTATAAGTTTCTACTACAACTGTAATCGTCTTATCCATTTTATCGGAAACAACACGACCAGTGTATGATTTACGATTATTACGTTCACTCATACTGTGGTAACCTCCTCTCAAGGTTAATTATTTACACTTATTTCACGTTGACGTTCTACAGTTTTCAACCTGGCAATGGTTGTTTTTACATTTTTAATACGTGCTGTGTTTTCTAATTGCCCTGTTGCTAACTGGAAACGTAAATTAAATAATTCTTCTTTCATTGTTTTAACATTTTGTTCAATTTCGGCAGTGGTTAACTCTCTTATTTCATTAGCCTTCATTGATTTCACCACCAATTTCTTCACGTTTAACGAACTTAGTCTTAATCGGCAGTTTATGAGCCGCAAGACGTAGTGCTTCACGAGCGACTTCTTCCTCTACACCTGCAATTTCGAATAAAACTCTTCCTGGTTTAACTACTGCTACCCATCCTTCAAGAGCACCTTTACCTGAACCCATTCTTACTTCAAGGGGTTTAGCAGTATATGGTTTGTCTGGGAAGATTTTAATCCATACTTTCCCACCACGTTTCATAAAACGAGTCATTGCAATACGAGCTGCTTCAATTTGACGAGCTGTAATCCATGAAGCTTCTGTAGCGATTAAGCCATAATCACCAAATGATACTTCAGTGCCGCCTTTTGCGGTACCTTTCATACGTCCTCTATGTTGTCTACGATATTTAACACGTTTAGGCATTAACATAATGCATTTCCCCCTTCCTTATTGTTTTGGTTTTTCTGGAAGGATTTCTCCACGATAAATCCACACTTTAACACCTAGTTTACCAAAAGTAGTGTCTGCTTCCGCATGTGCATAATCAATATCTGCACGTAATGTGTGTAGTGGTACTGTTCCTTCACTGTAATGTTCTGATCTAGCGATATCTGCTCCGCCTAGACGTCCAGATACTTGTGTTCTTATTCCCAATGCTCCAGAACGCATTGTACGTTGAATAGTTTGCTTCTGTGCACGACGGAATGAAATACGACTTTCTAATTGACGTGCAATGTTTTCTGCAACTAGTTTAGCATCCAAATCAATTTTCTTGATTTCCACAATATTAATATGAATTCTTTTGCCTGCTAGTTTGTTTAAGTCTTTACGAAGTTTTTCTACTTCTGATCCGCCTTTACCGATTACCATTCCAGGCTTACCTGTATGAATTGTAATATTTACACGGTTTGCCGCACGTTCAATTTCAACTTTTGAAACGGATGACATTTTTAGACGTTCTTCTAAATATTCTCTGATTTTAATATCTTCATGAAGCAGATCTGCATAGTCTTTATCTGCATACCACTTTGATTCCCAATCTTTAATAATTCCTACACGAAGACCAATTGGATTTATCTTCTGACCCACAGACTATCCCTCCTTCTTTTCTGTTACAACTACTGTAATATGGCTTGTACGTTTGTTAATACTGCTAGCCCGGCCTTGTGCACGAGGTCTAAATCTTTTTAACGTAATTCCTTCATCTACGTACACCTCTGAAACAATTAAATTGTCAGGGTCCATTTCGTAATTGTGTTCAGCATTTGCAATTGCTGAGTTTAATACTTTTTCAACAACAGGTGATGCCCCACGTTGTGTATGACGTAAAATTGCTACTGCTTCGCCGACTTCTTTACCACGAATCAGATCGACTACTAAACGTGCCTTACGAGGAGCGATACGAATTTGTTTTGCTACTGCTTTAGCTTCTGACATTAAAAGCGCCTCCTCTCATTAACGATTTGTTTTCTTGTCATCTCCAGCGTGACCTCTAAATGTTCTTGTAGGTGCAAACTCCCCTAACTTATGTCCAACCATGTCTTCTGTCACATATACTGGTACATGCTTACGACCATCATGTACAGCGAATGTGTGACCTACAAACGATGGGAAAATTGTCGAGCGTCTTGACCATGTTTTGACGACTTGCTTTTTATCCGATTCATTTAACTCATCGACTTTTTTAAGTAAGTAATCGTCAGCGAAAGGTCCCTTTTTTAAACTACGACTCATAAATAAGCCTCCTCTCAAATTAAGCTCTTCTCGTTATTTTTTACGTTTACGTACAATATATTTGTTAGTTGACTTGTTAATGGAACGTGTTTTCTTACCTAATGTTGGTTTACCCCATGGTGATACTGGTGACGGGCGTCCAATAGGTGTACGTCCTTCTCCACCACCGTGCGGGTGATCAACTGGGTTCATTGCAGATCCACGTACTGTTGGTCTCTTACCCATCCAGCGTGTACGGCCTGCTTTACCAACACGTACTAGTTCATGTTCAATATTTCCTACTTGACCTATTGTTGCACGACAAGTCGTTAATACTAAACGAACCTCACTTGAAGCCAAACGAACTAATGTGTATTTACCTTCGCGCCCTAAGATTTGCGCTCCTGCACCTGCTGAACGAACTAATTGTCCGCCACGTCCTGGCTTTAATTCAACGTTGTGAACTGTTGTTCCAACTGGAATTTTTTCTAATGGAAGTGCATTTCCAACTTTAATATCTGCATTCTCACCGGATTCAACTTGTTGTCCGACTTGAATTCCTTTTGGTGCTAAGATATAACGTTTTTCACCGTCCGCATAATGGATCAAGGCGATGTTCGCTGAGCGGTTTGGATCGTACTCAACTGTGGCAACGCGTCCTGGTATGCCATCTTTGTTTCGTTTAAAATCGATTAGTCTATATTGACGTTTATGCCCACCACCGTGATGGCGCATTGTAATTCTACCTTGGTTGTTTCGCCCAGCTGTTTTTGATATAGGTCTTAATAAAGTTTTTTCTGGTGCATCAACCGTGATATCAGCAAAGTCTAAGCTAGACATGTTTCTTGTACCATTTGTTGTTCCTTTAATTTTCTTAATGGACACGTTTTTCCCCTCCTTTTTTTATTGTTAATTAACCTTCAAAAATGTCTAAGTCTTTACTATCCTCTGATAGTTGCACAATAGCTTTTTTGAAATTTGGGCGATATCCACCGTAACGTCCCATTGTTTTATATTTTCCTTTTTGGTTCATTGTATTTACTTTTTCTACCTTTACTCCGAAAACTGATTCGACTGCCTGTTTGATTTCAGGTTTGTTCGCTTTTACATCAACTTCGAATGTATATTTTTTATCAGCCATTAAATCAGCAGAGTGTTCTGTAATGACAGGGCGTTTAATAATGTCTCGTAAATCTTTCATTATGCAAGCACCTCCCCTGCTTTTTCAGCTGCATCCTTCGTTAAAACAAGTTTATCGTATGCAACTAAATCTAAAACATTAATTTCACCAATAGAAATTACTTTTACTTTTTGTAAATTACTCGCTGAGCGAATAACGTTTTCGTTTGAATTAGCTGTAACAATTAACACTTTATCTTGCACATTGAATGCATCTAATACTGCGATAAAGTCTTTTGTTTTTGGTACATCGAATTCTAAATTGTTTAGTACGATAAGATCTTCACTTTTCACTTTACTAGACAGCGCTGATCTTAACGCTAATTTACGTACCTTTTTAGGTAATTTATATTTATAGTTTCGCTCATTTGTTGGTCCGAATACAACCCCACCACCAACCCATTGCGGTGATCTAATTGATCCTTGGCGAGCTCTACCAGTTCCTTTTTGTCTCCACGGCTTACGACCTCCACCACGAACTTCCCATCTGTTTTTCACAGCGTGGTTTCCTTGTCTTTTTGCAGCACGTTGCATTAGTACCACTTCATGAATGACGTGGTTATTTGGTTCAATACCGAAGACTGATTCGTTTAACTCCAAATCTCCTGTTTCCGTTCCATCTTGATTAAATAATGCTACTTTAGGCACGATGTTTCCTCCCTTCACTTATATAATTAGTTGCTCTTCACTGCAGTTGTTATTTTAACAAGTGATTTTTTCGCACCAGGAATATTCCCTTTGATTAAAAGCACATTGTGTTCTGCATCTACTTTAACAACTTCTAGGTTTTGAATTGTTACTTGTTCATTACCCATTTGTCCAGGTAATTCTTTTCCTTTAAATACACGGCTTGCGTCTACTGATCCCATTGATCCACCTGTTCTGTGGAAACGTGATCCGTGACTCATTGGTCCACGTGCATAGTTATGACGTTTGATAGATCCAGCAAACCCTTTACCTTTTGACGTTCCAGTAACATCAATTGCATCGCCAGATTCAAACACGTCTACGCCTATTTCTTGACCAACTTCATATTCGTCAACTGTAGACGTACGGAATTCACGAACGTAGCGCTTAGGGGTAGTGTTTGCTTTTTCAGCATGCCCTTTTTCCGCTTTGTTTGCGCGTTGATCTTTTTTATCGTAAAACCCTAACTGAACAGCTTCGTAACCGTCGGTTTCTTTTGTTCTTTTCTGTAAAACAACATTTGGTTCTGCTTGCACAACTGTAACAGGAACTAATTCCCCATTATCTAAAAATATTTGTGTCATGCCGACTTTGCGACCTAAGATTCCTTTCGTCATCCGTTACACCTCCTGTAATTTTTATATTATAATTTGATTTCTATATCTACACCAGACGGTAAATCGAGTCTCATTAATGAGTCGACCGTTTGTGGTGTTGGATTAAGAATGTCGATTAAACGTTTATGTGTACGCATTTCAAATTGCTCTCTTGCATCCTTATATACGTGTACAGAACGTAATACCGTAAAGATGTTCTTTTCCGTCGGTAATGGAATTGGTCCTGAAACTTCAGCACCTGCTCTTTTTGCAGTATTTACGATCTTAACAGCTGATTGATCTAAAACTCTATGATCATATGCTTTTAAACGAATACGAATCTTTTCTTTTGCCATTTTTTCCCCTCCCTTTCGCCCATTTTATAACAGACATTTCTCCGTGAAAATTTACTCGATGTGCTCCATGGCAAATATGTTTCACATCAACAACCTCTCACTTCATCGCAAATCATCTTTTCTAGCTTTATGGTGAAAATACTATAGTTCTTTTTCACTCATTTCGACAATCTACATATATGATTGCACGATTATATATTATACAAACAAACTCTTATAATTGCAAGCATTATACTGATGTTTTTTTGAATTTAATTATTTCTTTTTAATAAACTGAAATCTGCGGTTATCAACAGGTATATTACAACCACTAAGTAGGTGTTTATCAGATTAGGTGAAAAGGAAAAACGAGCCAGACAACTTATCCTGCCTTGGCTCGTTTTTTATTTACTTTGTTATTATTTAGTTAATCCAGTTACAACACCAGATCCTACTGTACGTCCACCTTCACGAATAGAGAAGCGAGTTCCTTCTTCAATTGCGATTGGTGAAATAAGATCAACTACCATTTCAATGTTGTCTCCAGGCATTACCATTTCTACGCCTTCTGGTAATTGAATGATACCAGTTACGTCCGTTGTACGGAAGTAGAACTGCGGGCGATAGTTTGCGAAGAATGGAGTATGACGTCCACCTTCTTCTTTTGATAATACATAAACTTCTGATGTAAATTTAGTATGTGGAGTAATTGTACCTGGTTTAGCTAGTACTTGACCACGAGAAATATCTTCACGTGAAACTCCACGTAGTAGTGCTCCAATGTTATCTCCAGCTTCAGCATAGTCTAAAAGCTTACGGAACATTTCTACTCCTGTAACGATTGATTTCTTAGGATCTTCCGTAAGGCCAATGATCTCTACTTCATCCCCAACGTTTACTTGACCACGCTCAACACGACCTGTAGCAACTGTTCCACGTCCAGTAATTGAGAATACGTCCTCAACTGGCATCATGAATGGCTTATCAGTGTCACGCTCCGGCTGTGGAATGTACTCATCAACAGCTGCCATTAATTCAACAATCTTTTGTTCATACGCTTCGTCACCTTCAAGTGCTTTAAGTGCTGAACCAGCGATTACTGGAATGTCGTCACCTGGGAAGTCATATTCAGAAAGTAATTCACGAACTTCCATTTCTACTAATTCTAATAATTCTTCGTCGTCTACCATGTCAACTTTGTTTAAGAATACAACGAATGCAGGTACTCCAACGTTACGTGATAATAGAATATGCTCACGAGTTTGTGGCATTGGGCCATCAGCTGATGATACAACTAAGATAGCACCGTCCATTTGAGCAGCACCTGTAATCATGTTTTTCACATAGTCAGCGTGCCCTGGGCAGTCAACGTGTGCATAGTGACGATTGTCTGTTTCATACTCTACGTGAGAAGTAGCGATTGTAATTCCACGTTCTTGCTCTTCAGGAGCACCGTCGATTTGTGCGTATGCCATAGCTCCTTCAGTACCTTGTACTTTATGCATTACAGTTGTAATTGCAGCAGTTAATGTTGTTTTACCATGGTCAACGTGTCCTAAAGTTCCAATGTTAACGTGTGGTTTTGAACGATCAAATTTTTCTTTTGCCATTTGATATTTCCTCCTTAAAAGTGTGTAAAATTTATCTTAACTAAGAATAGTTTTCTTAGTATTTTAATATTGTTATACTGTAAATTAATGAAAAAATCAATTATTCTCCAGAGTTTTGCTTAATGATTTCTTCAGAGATCGCTTTTGGTACTTCTTCGTAATGATCAAAGACCATTGAATAAGTTCCACGTCCTTGAGTGTTAGAACGAAGTGCAGTTGCATACCCAAACATTTCAGCTAATGGAACAAATGCATTTACAAGTTGTGCATTACCACGTGTGTCCATACCTTCTACACGTCCACGGCGTGAAGTAACGTCACCCATAATATCTCCCATATACTCTTCAGGTATTTCAATTTCTACCTTCATCATTGGTTCTAATAATACGGGATCACATTTGCTTTTAGCTGCTCTTAATGCCAGAGAACCAGCGATTTTAAATGCCATCTCGTTCGAGTCAACATCATGATACGTTCCGTCATAAAGAGATGCCTTAACGTCGATTAATGGATATCCAGCTAATACACCAGTCTCTAGAGCTTCTTCAATACCTTGCTCTACAGATGGAATGTATTCTCTTGGCACAACTCCACCAACGATTTTGTTTTCAAACTCGAAACCAGCACCTTCTTCGTTAGGTTCAAATTTAACCCAAACGTGTCCATACTGTCCACGTCCACCAGACTGTCGGATAAATTTACCTTCAACCTGAGCAGATGAGCGGAATGTTTCACGGTAAGCAACTTGTGGAGCACCCACATTCGCTTCTACCTTGAATTCACGCTTCAAGCGGTCAACAATTACATCTAAGTGTAACTCACCCATACCAGAGATCAATGTTTGACCTGTTTCAGGGTTTGTTTCTGTTACAAATGTTGGATCTTCTTCTGCTAACTTACCAAGCGCAATCCCCATTTTATCTTGGTCTGCTTTTGTTTTCGGTTCAATTGCTACCGAAATAACAGGCTCTGGGAAATCCATTGATTCTAGAATAACAGGATTTTTCTCATCACAAAGTGTATCACCAGTAGCTGTATCTTTCAAGCCAACTGCAGCGGCAATTTCACCACAGTGAATCTCTGCAATCTCTTCACGAGAGTTAGCGTGCATTTGTAGAATACGACCGACACGCTCACGCTTATCTTTTGCCGTGTTCAATACATATGATCCTGCCTTTAATGTACCTGAGTACACACGGAAGAATGTTAGCTTTCCTACGAATGGATCTGTCATAACTTTAAATGCTAATGCTGAAAACGGTGCATTATCATCAGCAGGTCGATCCGTTTCTTCCTCTGATTCAGGTACGATACCTTTAATTGCTTCAACATCTGTTGGAGCTGGTAGGTAATCAATTACTCCATCAAGGATTAACTGAACGCCACGGTTTTTAAATGCTGACCCACAAAACACTGGATAAAACTCAACATTTAAAGTAGCTAGACGAATAGCGGCTTTCAATTTGCTAAGTTCAATTTCTTCCCCTTCAAGATACTGCATCATGATTTCTTCATCAAAGTCTGCAACGGCTTCGATTAGAGCGCCACGTAGTTCCTGTGCTTGATCTTGTAATTCTGCAGGGATGTCTTTCGGTTCATCCATTGTTCCAATTTCATCTAGGTAATAATATGCCTTCATATCCAATAGGTCGATAATTCCTTCGAAGTTATCTTCCGCCCCTATCGGGAACTGTACTGGATGCGCATTTGCACCTAGACGGTCTTTCAATGTGTTTGTTGCATATAAAAAGTCTGCACCAATTTTGTCCATTTTATTAATAAATACTACTCTTGGTACACCGTATGTTGTAGCTTGACGCCATACAGTTTCAGTTTGTGGTTCAACCCCTGATTGTGCGTCTAATACTGTAATTGCACCATCTAGTACACGTAGTGAACGTTCTACTTCTACAGTAAAGTCTACGTGTCCTGGTGTATCAATAATATTAATACGGTGACCTTCCCACTGAGCAGTCGTAGCTGCGGAAGTTATCGTAATTCCACGCTCTTGTTCCTGCTCCATCCAGTCCATCTGTGATGCACCTTCATGTGTTTCCCCTATCTTATGAATGCGTCCTGTATAGAAAAGAATACGCTCAGTTGTTGTTGTTTTACCAGCATCGATATGTGCCATAACCCCAATATTTCGCGTCTTTTCCAAGGAGAACTCTCTTGCCATGTATTCTTCTCCTTCCTTTCACTGCAATATTATTATTAATATTACCAGCGGTAATGAGCAAATGCTTTGTTTGCTTCCGCCATTTTGTGTAATTCTTCACGCTTTCTTACAGATGCTCCTGTATTGTTTGAAGCGTCTAAAATTTCATTTGCTAATCTCTCTTCCATCGTTTTCTCTCCACGAAGTCGTGAATAGTTTACAATGTAACGAAGACCTAGCGCCTGACGACGTTCTGGTCGAACTTCCATAGGTACTTGATAGTTTGAACCACCTACACGGCGCGCTCTAACTTCTAATACCGGCATAACGTTTTTCATTGCCTCTTCAAAAACATCCATTGCGTTCTGACCACTTTTCTCTTTAACCGTTTCAAATGCACTGTATAGAATCTTTTGTGCTACCCCTCTTTTTCCATCAATCATAATTTGATTGATTAGACGAGTCACTAGCTTCGATTCGTATATTGGATCTGGTAATACATCTCTTTTTGTTACTGGTCCTTTACGTGGCATATGTCTTCCTCCTCTCCCTTATTCGCTGTATTGTAAATCATTTATTTTTTCTTAGGCTTTTTCGCACCATATTTAGAACGACCTTGCTGACGTCCTTCTACTCCTGCAGTGTCTAACGCACCACGTACTACGTGATAACGTACCCCTGGTAAGTCTTTCACACGTCCTCCACGAAGTAAAACTACACTGTGCTCTTGAAGATTGTGACCAATTCCTGGGATATATGCTGTTACTTCCATGTTGTTAGATAAACGAACACGTGCATATTTACGTAAAGCAGAGTTCGGCTTCTTAGGTGTTAATGTCCCAACACGTGTACAAACCCCACGTTTTTGTGGTGAGTTTCCTTGTGTAAATCTCTTTTTAAACGTATTATACCCTCTGTTTAATGCTGGAGAATCATACTTCTTTGGTTTGCTTACACGACCTTTACGGATTAACTGGTTAATTGTAGGCATCTTTTTTTTCCTCCTTTCCTTGTGCTATATCATGAAAAAACTTCCAACCTTTTATGTAGGATCACTCAATCTTCTTAACCCACACATCCAGGTGGTTCATTTTTTGACATACGTAATGTCCTAAATTGTTTCCTATCCATGTTTAATTGCTACTACTGATGCATCTACATCAATATTACAAGCTTTCCCAAGTTGCTTTTTCGAATCTACAAGTGTATATGGTATGTCGAATCGTTTCGCTTCTTCGATTATCTTGTCCGTAATAAATTGATCGACATCTTCTGCAATAAATATTTCCGATATTACACCGTTATTCATGGATTTTAGCGTTTGCTTCATTCCGATAATCATTCGAGATTGAAGTTGAGTTACTCGATTATAAGGCATCAGATTTTCCTCCGTTACAACCGTTTCTTTTTCGGAAACACCTCAAACATAATATCATCTATTTTCTACATTGTCAATCACTTATCATCTTTTAGTATCTTCCTGTGACAAGGTGATTGCCACAGGAAGATGACTTCAGATGTTAATTCGTGATTTCTAATTCTTCATCAGATGATTTTTCAGGTTCAGCTAATTCCGATTCAATTTTACGATAACGTTGCATTCCAGTTCCAGCAGGAATAAGTTTTCCGATGATTACATTCTCTTTCAAGCCTAGTAATTCATCTGTCTTACCTTTAATTGCTGCATCTGTTAATACTCTTGTTGTTTCTTGGAATGATGCTGCTGACAAGAAGGAATCTGTTTCAAGCGATGCCTTCGTAATACCAAGCAATACTGGTTCGCCGACTGCAGGCTCTTTTCCTTCTAATAATACTTCATTATTTACTTCTTTGAATTGATGTAATTCAATTAATGACCCCGGCAATAGATTAGTATCTCCGGATTCTAAAATCTTCACTTTACGTAGCATTTGACGTACCATTACTTCGACGTGCTTATCGCCAATTTCTACCCCTTGCATACGATAAACTCTTTGTACTTCTTGTAGTAAGTATGATTGCACACCTTCTACACCTTGTACTCTTAGTAATTCTTTTGGATCAATCGAACCTTCTGTTAGTTCTTGACCCGCAATAACCTCGTCACCTACTACTACTTTTAAACGTGCATTATATGGCACTGCATGCGCAACACTTTCGACTTCGTTTTCTACAATGATTTCGCGTTTGTCTTTGTTTTCGTGAATTTCTTGAATAACACCTTCAAACTCACTGATCACTGCTTGACCTTTCGGGTTTCTCGCTTCAAATAACTCTTGAATACGTGGTAAACCTTGTGTAATGTCGTCTCCAGCTACCCCACCTGTGTGGAAAGTACGCATCGTTAACTGTGTTCCTGGTTCACCAATCGATTGGGCTGCGATAATTCCTACCGCTTCTCCTACTTCGACATCTGCACCAGTTGCTAAGTTACGACCGTAACACTTATTACAGACACCATGTTTCGTATTACATGTAAATGCAGAACGAATTGTTACTTCTTCTATACCTGCATCAATTACTTGTTTCGCTTGGTCTTCTGTAATGATCTCTTCAAATTTAACGATTACTTCTCCTGTTTCCGGATTAGCAATTTCTTCAAATGATGTTCTGCCCACTAATCGGTCAAATAGTGGTTCAATGATTTCCGCACCAACAGCAAGTTCTTTTACTGTTAAGCCACGGTCTGTTCCACAATCTGCTTCGCGAACAATTACATCTTGAGCAACATCAACTAGACGTCTCGTTAAGTAACCTGAGTCGGCTGTCTTAAGTGCCGTATCTGCAAGACCTTTACGAGCGCCGTGTGTCGAGATAAAGTATTCTAGTACTGTTAACCCTTCACGGAAACTCGATTTGATTGGTAATTCCATGATTTGTCCAGCCGGGTTCGCCATTAGACCACGCATACCTGCTAATTGCGTAAAGTTAGATGGGTTACCACGAGCACCAGAATCACTCATCATAAAGATCGGGTTGGAACTATCTAGTGAATCCATTAATTTATCCTGAATGACATCTTTTGCGTCTGACCAAATAGAAATTACTCGATTATATCTTTCTTCATCCGTAATCAAACCACGTCGGAATTGTCGTAGCACGCCATCAACTTGCTTCTGTGCCTCATCTAAGACAACATCCTTTTCTTTCAAGACAACAATGTCGGACACCCCGACCGTCATACCAGCCTTCGTTGAATAGATAAAACCTAAGTCTTTCATACGGTCAAGCATTTTAGATGTTTCACTGATCTTATATCGTTTAAATACCTCAGCAATAATATCTCCTAGAATCCCTTTTTTAAATGGATCTACTAATGGACGTTCTTGAATCGCTTCTTTCACATCCACTCCTTGTTCTAAGAAATATATATCTGGTATTTCATGCTCTAAGTTAGAGCGAGTTGGTTCATTAATATAAGGGAATTCCTTCGGGATAATTTCGTTAAAAATAACTTTCCCTACTGTAGTCAGTAATAACTGACTGTTTTGTTTCTCCGTAAACGTCGGGTTATTAAGACTTCCTGCATCAATCGCTATACGTGAATGTAAATGTACATGCCCGTTCTGGTAAGCAATTAATGTTTCGTCTGCATCCCTAAATATTTTACCTTCTCCGATCGCTCCAGCGACTTCCATCGTTAAATAATAGTTACCTAACACCATATCTTGAGATGGAGTTACAACTGGCTTTCCATCTTTCGGGTTTAGAATATTTTGAGCTGATAACATTAGAATTCGCGCTTCAGCTTGTGCTTCAGCCGATAATGGTACGTGAACTGCCATTTGGTCCCCATCAAAGTCAGCGTTATAAGCTGTACACACTAATGGGTGTAGACGAATAGCACGCCCTTCTACTAATGTTGGTTCAAATGCTTGAATTCCTAAACGGTGAAGAGTTGGCGCCCTGTTTAATAGTACTGGGTGTTCCTTAATTACCTCTTCTAATACATCCCAAACTTCTGGATATACTCGTTCAATCATTCGTTTCGCCGACTTAATATTATGAGCGATTTTTTGTCCTACTAATTCTTTCATAATGAATGGCTTAAATAACTCTAACGCCATTTCTTTTGGTAATCCACATTGGTACATTTTCAACTTTGGACCTACAATAATTACGGAACGTCCCGAGTAGTCAACACGTTTTCCAAGTAGATTTTGGCGGAAACGACCTTGCTTTCCTTTCAACATATGCGAAAGTGATTTCAATGGTCTATTTCCTGGTCCTGTTACCGGACGACCACGACGACCATTATCAATCAAGGCATCGACGGCTTCTTGTAACATTCTTTTCTCGTTTTGAACGATAATTCCTGGTGCTCCTAGATCAAGCAGACGTTTCAAACGGTTATTACGGTTTATTACCCGACGGTATAAATCATTTAAATCTGATGTTGCAAAACGACCACCATCTAATTGAACCATCGGTCTTATTTCTGGCGGAATAACTGGTAGTGCGTCTAACACCATCCATGTTGGATCGTTACCAGAATTTCGGAATGCTTCCATCACTTCTAGTCTTCTGATTGCTCTTGTTCTTCTTTGACCTTGCACTGTTTTTAATTCTTCTTTTAATTCTTGCACTTCTGCTTCTAAATTAATATCTTGTAGCAACCTACGTACAGCTTCGGCACCCATATCCGCTCTAAAAGTATTTCCATACTTTTCATAGAAAGAACGGTATTCTTTCTCAGATAATAGCTGTTTTTTCTCAAGCGGGGTATTACCAGAATCTGTTACAACGTAAGCAGCAAAATAAAGTATTTCCTCTAAAGCTCTTGGGGACATATCAAGTATTAATCCCATTCGGCTAGGAATGCCCTTAAAGTACCAAATATGTGAAACAGGTGCTGCAAGTTCAATATGCGCCATACGCTCACGACGTACTTTTGACTTTGTTACTTCTACACCACAGCGATCACAAACGACACCTTTATAACGAACACGCTTATATTTTCCACAATGACATTCCCAGTCTTTTTGCGGACCGAAAATTCTTTCACAGAAAAGCCCATCTTTTTCAGGCTTTAGCGTTCGGTAGTTAATTGTTTCTGGCTTCTTTACTTCGCCATATGACCACGATCGAATTTTGTCAGATGAAGCTAAACCAATTTTCATAAATTCAAAGTTATTTACATCTAGCAAGGGCCCTACCTCCCATATTTTCCGTTCTACTTTCTTACATGACACTTTGCGATCGAACTAAGCATAGAGGAGAGAAGATTACTATATTGCATAACTCCTCTCCGTCTCTTTGTTAGTCTTGTTTTACTTCTAAGTTTAGTGTGTCCTCTGATTCAATCTCATCTTCTTCTAAAGCGCGTAAGTCAATTTCCTCTTTATCACTTGAGAGCATCTTAACGTCCATACCTAAACTTTGTAATTCTTTAATTAATACTTTAAACGATTCAGGAACACCTGGATCTGGAACATTATGTCCTTTTACAATCGATTCGTACGTTTTCACTCGGCCAACGATATCATCTGATTTAACTGTTAAAATCTCTTGTAATGTGTAAGCTGCACCATAAGCTTCAAGCGCCCATACTTCCATCTCACCGAAACGCTGTCCACCAAACTGTGCTTTACCACCTAATGGTTGTTGCGTAACTAATGAATATGGCCCTGTTGAACGAGCGTGTAATTTGTCATCAACCATATGTGATAGTTTTATCAAATATGAAACTCCGACAGAGACACGGTTATCAAATGGGTCTCCAGTTCTACCATCATAGAGAACAGTCTTCGCATCTGGCGCTAAGCCGGCTTCTTTCAACGTTTCGTACACGTCTTCTTCTGTAGCTCCATCAAATACTGGTGATGCTACGTGAATTCCTAATTCTCTTGCTGCCATCCCTAAGTGAAGCTCGAACACTTGCCCGATATTCATTCGTGATGGAACCCCTAGTGGGTTAAGCATAACATCAATTGGCGTACCATCCGGTAAATACGGCATATCCTCTTCTGGAAGTAACTTTGAAATTACTCCTTTGTTACCATGACGTCCAGCCATTTTATCCCCTTCAGAGATTTTTCGCTTCTGAACGATATATACACGAATTAACTGGTTAACCCCAGGTTTTAACTCATCACCATCTTCACGATTGAAGATCTTAACTTCGTGGACAATACCACCTGCACCATGCGGTACACGTAATGATGTATCACGAACTTCACGTGCCTTTTCACCGAAAATCGCATGCAATAGACGTTCTTCAGCAGATAATTCTGTTACCCCTTTTGGCGTTACTTTACCTACTAAAATATCACTATCGGTTACTTCTGCTCCGATACGAATAATTCCATCTTCGTCCAAATTCTTTAACGCATCTTCTCCAACGTTTGGAATGTCGCGAGTTATTTCTTCTGAACCAAGCTTTGTATCACGAGCTTCTGCTTCATATTCCTCAATATGAATGGAAGTGAAATCATCATCTTTTACAAGACGTTCACTCATAATAATAGCATCCTCGTAGTTATACCCTTCCCATGTCATGAAAGCGACAAGTACGTTTCGTCCTAAGGCAAGTTCTCCTTTTTCCATGGACGGACCATCTGCAAGTACTTCTCCTTTTGTTACACGGTCACCTTGGTTAACAATTGGACGCTGGTTATAACATGTTCCTTGGTTGGAACGAATATATTTCTGTAAACCATAACGTTCAATATCACCAGATACTTCTTTCCCATCTACTGTTGAAATACGGCGAACAGTAATTTCTTTCGCCTCTACCTTTTCAACGACTCCTTCATTTCGGCAAATAACCGCAGCACCAGAGTCTTTACCAGTAACGTACTCCATACCTGTACCAACAATTGGCGATTCAGGAGTTAATAAAGGAACCGCTTGACGTTGCATGTTCGCTCCCATTAGCGCACGGTTGGAGTCATCATTTTCTAAAAACGGAATACATGCTGTAGCACCTGAAACAACTTGCTTCGGCGACACATCCATATAATCAATTTGTTCTCTTGGAACAATTGTGTTCTCTCCACGTAATCTAGCAATAACTTCTTCTCTAACAAAATTCCCATCTTCGTCTAATGGAGCATTTGCTTGTGCGACAACAAAATTATCTTCTTCATCCGCCGTTAAATAATCAATCTCTTTCGTCACTTGCCCAAGTTCAGAGTTCACACGACGATAAGGTGTTTCAATGAAACCAAACTTATTCACTCTTGCATAAGAAGATAAGGTGTTAATTAAACCAATGTTTGGTCCCTCTGGCGTCTCAATAGGACACATTCTTCCATAGTGTGAATAGTGAACGTCACGGACTTCCATTCCAGCTCGTTCCCTAGTTAGTCCACCAGGTCCCAATGCAGATAAACGACGTTTATGCGTTAATTCGGCTAATGGATTTGTTTGGTCCATAAACTGAGATAGTTGAGAACTTCCAAAGAACTCTTTAATCGATGCAATGACTGGACGTATGTTAATTAGTTGCTGTGGCGTAATGCTCGATGTGTCCTGAATGGACATTCTCTCACGAACCACACGCTCCATACGGGATAACCCAATTCGGAATTGGTTTTGTAATAGCTCCCCAACCGAACGTAAACGACGATTACCCAAATGGTCAATATCGTCTGTATGTCCTACTTTAAACAGCAAGTTAAAGAAATAACTAATGGAAGATAAGATATCTGCTTGAGTAATGTTTTTGACATCATCCTCAATATTAGCGTTCCCTACAACATGTAGTACTCTTTCTCCTTCTGAATCAGTTGGATCTAATATTTTAATCAGTTGTACTGGAGCCTCTTCATCTACGACTCCATTATATAATTGAACCGTTTCTAAACTTAGTTTGTTTTCATCGTTTTCTAGATATGGAATTAATTGATTCAGTAGTCTTCGATCAATTTTATCCCCATGCTCCGCTAACACTTCGCCCGTTTCCTTGTCGACCAGTGTTTCAGCTAACGTTTGATTTAATAATCTATTTTTTATATCTAGTTTTTTATTCATTTTATAACGACCAACATATGCTAAATCATATCGCTTCGGGTCAAAGAAACGAGATACTAATAAACTTTTAGCATTTTCGACGGTAGGTGGTTCACCTGGACGTAGTCGCTCATAAATCTCTAGCAACGCTTTTTCAGCTGTTTCAATATTATCTTTCTCTAACGTGTTTCTTAAATATTCATTATCACCGAACAAATCCAAGATCTCTTGATCTGTGTTTAATCCAAGTGCTCGTAATAAAACAGTAATCGGCATTTTACGTGTACGGTCAATTCGTACGTAAACAACATCTCTTGCATCTGTTTCAAACTCTAACCATGCTCCTCGGTTTGGAATAACTGTTGCAGTGATACCACGCTTACCGTTCTTATCAATTTTCTCGTTGTAATAAACACTTGGCGAACGAACAAGTTGCGATACGATAACACGTTCCGCACCATTGATGATGAACGTACCTGTATCTGTCATGAGTGGAAAATCACCCATAAATACTTCTTGTTCCTTTACTTCCCCTGTCTGATTGTTAATAAGACGCACTTTCACGCGAAGTGGTGCACTATAAGTTACGTCTCTTTCTTTTGACTCATCGACTGGATACTTATAATCCCCTAAACTATAATCGATAAATTCTAATGATAGATTCCCGGAGAAATCTTCAATTGGCGAAATATCAGCAAACATTTCCTTTAGACCTTCATCTAAAAACCACTGATATGAAGCTGTTTGAATCTCGATTAAATTCGGTAAATCTAAAACTTCACTTATACGTGCATAACTTCGACGTTGGCGATAACGTCCATACTGAACTAGTTGACCTGTCAACTGCTTCACCCCTAAAATCAAACATTTTTTATTAAAATTAGGTTGTCATACAACTTTGCATAACAAGCCTATATATACCCTAATACCATTTTGATCTACAACACTTCATAATGGACGATAAACAAGCAATAAAACATTTATTACTTGTTTTTTTGTCGTTTTTACGTTATTATTTTTAAGAAATGTTAGTAACATTTCGCTTGCTGTTTAACAACATAGAAAAAAAGGTTTTATATAAAACCTTCCCAATTCTTTTCTTTAAACAGCGATAAAACCTCTGAATCCATGTGAAATAAATGTATGAATACTTACCATTCATTCCATTGTTTCCAACTCTTTCACATCGTATACATTATAAAGGTCAAATAATAACTCTTGACAACTGAAATGCATTGTAGCATTTAAATATTCTACCATAAGTAGACATGCATGTCAAATTTAGGCTGCTACTATCGCACGGATAATATAATAGCCTTTTTTCCTTTCTACTACTTCCACTTCTGTAAACAGGGTAGATAAATACGTGATGACAGAAGGGGCTCCCTGCTTCTTCTGGATTACAACCCATAACTCCCCACCATCTACTAGATGTGAAACACTTTCTTTAAAAAATCCTTGGATTACTTTCTTTCCAGCGCGAATTGGTGGATTTGTAATAATTGCAGCGAATGATTGATCTTTCAGATGTTCAAATCCGTCACTTTGCATGATACACACATTCGAAACATCATTATGTCGTGCGTTCTTTTGCGAAAATTCGATTGCACGCTCGTTAATATCAACCATATAAACTTGATGATTATCATGAAAATATGCAATAGAAATGCCAATCGGTCCGTACCCACAACCTAAGTCTAAGAAATCCCCTTCTATATTTGGCGCCTGAAATGACTCGATTAATAATCGTGAGCCAAAGTCAATCCCTTTTTTAGAAAAGACACCGGTACTTGTTGAGAAGGAAAATGCTTGATTTTTAAACTCGCACGTAATAAATGAAGTCTTTTCTGCTGATTGTGGTTGTTTTGAATAGTAATGATCGGACATCGCTTTAGAGCACCTACTTTTCTTACTTAGTTTTAGAGAAGATAATTATGAGGTAAGGAAAAGCCCGCCACACAATATATGACGAGCTTTCATTTTTACATTACTTAATAACTGCTGTTGCTCCAGCTTCTTCAAGTTTAGCTAACATTTCTTCAGCTTCTTCTTTAGAAACTCCTTCTTTAATCGCTTTAGGAGCTGCGTCTGTTAAATCTTTTGCATCTTTCAAGCCAAGAGCTGTAATTTCACGAACTGCTTTAACAACTTTAATTTTTGATGCGCCTGCATCTTCTAATACAACGTCAAATTCAGTTTGTTCTTCTTCGGCTTCTCCACCCGCTGCTGCGCCACCTGCTACTGCTACTGGAGCTGCTGCTGTTACACCAAATTCTTCTTCAATTGCTTTTACTAAATCGTTTAATTCTAAAACAGACATTTCTTTTACCGCTTCAATAATTTGTTCGTTTGTCATCTGTTTTTCCTCCTATAAATTTAAATTTAATTTTTTTATTACACGTTGGCACAGATTACTCTGCTGCTTCCGCTTCGTCTTTCTGGTCTGCAATCGCTTGTGTAGCGTATGCTAAGTTACGAATTGGCGCTTGTAGCACACTTAACAACATAGATACAAGTCCATCGTAATCTGGTAAAGTTGATAATTCTTTGATTTCATCAAGTGTTGCAACTTTCCCTTGAATTACTCCTGCTTTTACTTCTAACGCTTCGTGAGTCTTCGCAAAGTTATGAAGTATTTTCGCTGGAGCTACAACATCCTCAGTACCAAATGCAATTGCTGTCGGCCCTACTAAGGTATCTGTTAGCTCCTCAATATCGGAACCTTCAATTGCACGGCGTGCTAAAGTGTTTTTATATACTTTATAATCGATATTATTATCGCGTAATTCTTTTCTTAACGCAGTAACTTCAGCTACTGATAAACCACGGTAATCGACTAGTACAGCTGTTTCACTTTGATTAAACTTCTCAGAAATCTCATTAACAACTTGTTGTTTTGCTTCAATGTTTGGCATCGGTCCACCTCCTAAAGAATGTTATACGGTATTTGAGTTGTTCATATATTTTCATATAAATAAAATGGCCCCCATATACAAAAGACATGGAGGCATCATTATTTTTATGTTTCATTTATAAAAACAATAATAAGTCACCTCGGTAGGTTATTAAGCAGTTACGCTCCTACTGTCTACGGTATAACATATATAATTTTTTCAACGCTTCGTCATTATAGTATATAAATAATATACTGTCAATCAATAGCGATTACAGGTAACTGGATGCATCAATTTTGATTCCAGGACCCATTGTAGAAGTTACTACAACGTTTTGAAGGTAAACTCCTTTTGATGATTGTGGTTTTGCTTTTACAATTGTATCCATAATTGTTGTAAAGTTTTCTACCAACTTATCATCTTCAAAAGAAATCTTCCCAATCGGCACGTGTAAATTCGAAGATTTGTCGACGCGATACTCTACTTTACCTGCTTTAATATCGTTCACCGCTTTTTCAACTTCAAACGTAACAGTTCCTGTTTTAGGGTTTGGCATTAATCCTTTTGGTCCAAGTACTCGACCTAGTTTACCAACCTCTGCCATCATATCTGGGGTAGCTACGATTACATCGAAGTCAAACCAGCCATCATTAATTTTTGCAATAACATCAGCATCACCAATATAATCAGCGCCTGCTGCTTCAGCTTCTTTTACTTTGTCGCCTTTAGCAAAGACTAATACGCGTTGCGTTTTACCTGTACCATGTGGTAAAACTACTGCTCCACGAATGTTTTCCTCTGCCTTTTTAGGGTCAACACCTAAACGATAAGCAACTTCAACTGTTTCATCAAATTTAGCTTTTGAAGCTTCTTTTAATAGTGTAACCGCTTCTGCAATGTCATATTGCTTTGTGCGATCTACAAGTTTAACTGCTTCTTGATAGTTCTTACCTCTTTTTTTCAATTTACTTCCTCCTTATATGTGGTATTAACGGATATACCTCCCACGTATCAGGCACGGCAATTAATCTTCGATGGAAACTCCCATACTACGTGCAGTACCTTCTACCATGCGTACAGCTGCTTCTACATCTGCAGCATTTAAATCTTGCATTTTTGATTCTGCAATTTCTCTTACTTTGTCACGCTTTACAGTCGCAACTTTGTTTTTATTTGGTTCTCCTGACGCTTTGTCAATTCCAGCAGCTTGTTTCAGTAGCACTGCAGCTGGCGGAGTTTTTGTAATAAATGTAAATGAGCGATCTTCAAACACCGTAATTTCAACTGGAATAATTAGTCCAGCTTCGTCTTGTGTTTGTGCGTTAAACTCTTTACAAAATCCCATAATGTTTATTCCTGCTTGTCCAAGCGCTGGCCCAACAGGCGGTGCTGGGTTAGCTTTACCAGCCGGAATTTGTAATTTAACAATATCAATAACTTTTTTAGCCACGAGACACACCTCCTTATCGTCCGTGATGTGGTAATTGGGTCTCCTATTATTAGAATTCCCTCCCACTCATATAGCGCATTGCTTTTTAATAAAAGTATGCGCAACAAAGGAATTCTACCATACGTTACTTTAAAACGCAAGGGAAACCTAAAATTACAACTGTTTATTTAACGTATCTTATTGTAATTATAAAAGATATTCTTAGGATGTAAACTTTAAAGCGGAATCCTTTACTCTTCTGTAGGTGTTGCTTTTTTACAGATGAGTCATGGATTCCGCCTTGAAGTTACTTTCCGAAATGAACTAGCTCAATATTTACTTTAAACCTTTTCCACTTGATTAAAGTCCAATTCCACAGGTGTCTCTCTTCCGAACATATTAACATGAACTTTTAATTTTCCCTTGTCTACATCAATATGTTCAATCGTCCCCATAAAGCTTGCAAATGGACCGTCAGTTACTTTGACATTTTCTTTCAACTCATAATCAACTTTTATTGTAGCGTCTTCCATACCGATTCTTTTTAACAATGTGTCCACTTCATGTGGTAATAATGGTGTTGGCTTCGTCCCTTGTCCACTCGATCCAACAAAACCTGTTACTCCCGGTGTGTTACGCACAACATACCAAGAGTCATCTGTCATGACCATCTCTGCAAGTACATAACCCGGGAAGAATTTCTTCATGGATGTTTTCGTTTTCCCATCCTTGATTTCCGTTTCCTCTTCTTCAGGAACAATAACTCGGAAAATTTTATCATCCATCCCCATTGTTTCTACTCGTTTTTCTAAATTCATTCTTACTTTGTTTTCATACCCAGAGTACGTATGTATTACATACCAGTTTGTCTCCATCTCCATTTTTTCCCCTCCGCTCTTATTTTGCTTTCTACGAATCTTTTTGTTTTACTTTTCTTACATATATGCGCAATTCCTTTTTCTCTTCCCCATTAAACGACGACACCTTAATGAACGAAAGGTATTTAGTAGAAATAAAAATAAACATATTAAAAAACCCGGTATAGCGGGTTTTAGTTCGTTCATTTATTTACAATGTATTATAGCATATATTCTCATCAATTATTCACAAATGGTAAATTGTTTAATAATTGTGTAATACCTAAATCGACAACTGCGAAGAAGACTGCTACGAAAGCCACTGTTGCAATAACAGTAATAGTATAACTGACTAGTTCTGGCCCCTTTGGCCAAGATACCTTTTTCATTTCGCGTGATACATCTCTGAAAAACTTAAAAATATTCACTTCGAAAATTCCTCCACTAAACCTATTTCGTTTCTCTATGCTCAACATGTTCATTACAATGTTTACAAAACTTCTTTATCGTCAATCGTTCAGGACTTGTCGTTTGATTTTTATTTGTTGTATAATTTCTACTAGAACATTTTGTACATGCTAATATAACTTTACTTTTCATCATTTCACCACATAATAATTCTATTATCTCTATAAACATAGCACGCATCATCTGATGTGTCAATGATAGTTCATTATATTAGATTGTACTCTAAGACATTTTCCTTAATGAGTTGTCCGACTTTTCGTTTTATTCTTTGCAGTGCGTTATCAATCGACTTCTCCGAACGTCCAATTTGCAAAGCTATTTCTTCATAAGTAAAGCCTTCTAAATAATGACGAAGTACGTCCCATTCTAATCCCGTAAGCACTTTTAATAACTCTGTTTGAACATGATGCATATTCTCTTTCATTACTAATAAGTCCTGAGGTTGGTCAGCTTCAAAATATTCAATTATATCTATTAAAGCCTGTTCTGATTCATCTTGAACCGGTTTATAAATAGATATGTATCCATTCAGTGGTGTATGTTTTAATCTGGTTGCGGTTTTAATGGAGGTAATAATTTGTCTTGTAATACATAATTCAGCGAAGGATTTAAATGACGACCTTTTATTTTCGTCGTAATCACATATTGCTTTGAACAATCCTATCAATCCCTCTTGCACAACATCCTCTCGATCACTTCCGATTAAAAAATACGTGTTCGCTTTCTTACGAACAATCCCCTCATATTTGTTCATCAGATAGTCTATTGCAAGCTTGTCCCCTTTTTTACCATGCAACAATAGAGCTTGGTCGACAGATGCTTCCTCAAGCGCGCTACTCCTTACTTTTTCTACATATACCATGTATAGTGCTCACCCCTGTATACTTTCTTTGTCAAACTCTCTCTTTTGTGGAGCTTTCTCTCTTTTTGTAGAACTTAGTTATTGAGTATACAGTAAGTGCTTTCATTCAGTCAATACCTATTTTACTCTTTATGTAATTTAAGGGTAAAGTAAGCAAATTTCGACATATTTATGAATTTCCTCGACGCCATTTTTCAAATTTTTTAAGCACATTCTCTTCCATTGATATTTTCAATTTTGGTTGTGCTTTACTGTGTTGTATTAATTGATCATTTATATTGGATTCCATTCCATTGATTTCAATCAATAATTCGCGCGCAGAAATTCGTAATGCACCTCGGCTAAAAATCGTGCGTTGCTCTAAATAATCAGATGTAGCAACATAGACTTGATTTTTTACATTTTTCAACGATTTTACTAACCGCTCAATACATTCATCGGCGGTTTCATTTTCTTTCGTATAAATAACTTCCACATTATTGATTGCCATCTTACTTTCTTGACCCTTCACATACAATGCATCAAATACGATGATGACACGGTCCCCTGAAAATGCTTGATATTCCATCAGCATTTCAAGTAACCGGTCTCGCGCTAAACTAATTTCTTTCCGTTTTAAATAGGCAAGTTCATCCCATGCCCCAATAATATTATATCCATCTACAACGAGTATGTTCATCCGTCTTCACCTAGTGGATGCCTTTTACGATATATTTCATACATTAAAAGACTACTAGCTACTGATGCATTTAATGAAGGGATTGATCCTTGCATCGGCAAATGAACGAGCCAATCACATTTATCTTTTACAATTCTAGTTAGTCCTTTTCCTTCATTACCAATGACAATCGCTAATGCTGTGTCACCGTCTAACGATCGATAATCATCTGAACCTCTTTCATCTGTACCAACAACCCAAATGTTTTCTGACTTTAATGCCTCAATTGTATCAGCTATATTCGTTACTCGTGCAACAGGGATATGTTCAATCGCCCCTGCAGAGGCTTTCGCTACAGTCTCTGTTAATCCAACAGCACGGCGCTTCGGAATGATCACCCCATGGACACCAGTCGCATCCGCCGTTCTTAAGATCGCTCCTAAATTATGAGGATCTTCTATCTCATCTAATATCATTAAAAACGGCGGAACTCCTTTGTCTGTCGCACGTTGTAATATTTGCTCTATTGTTGCATATTCATATGCAGCAACGTAAGCAATAATTCCTTGGTGTTTCCCGCTCGACATTTGGTCTATTCTTTTTTTAGGGACCTTTTGTAAAATAGTATTCGCCTTTTTCACTGCACGGAACAGATCCTTCTCCGTTTGTTGATTTAATTGATCTGAAACAAGTACTTTATTCACCGCTCGTCCAGATTTTAAAGCTTCCATTACTGGATTTCTACCAATAATCATTTCTTCGTTCATCATTATATTCCTTCCTCATTGCTTGTCATTTTGACAATAAATTCTAGTGCTAAGTCCAGTAATTCTGTTAAACGTACTTCATTATCTAACAAAAAGTGGTAACCTATTAATGCCTCAAAAGCTGTCGCATAACGATATGCATGAATCGGCATGTTCTTCGGGGTAGAATGTGACTTTGCATTTCGACCCCGTCTAACAACCGCCGCTTCTCCGTCTGATAACAGGTCTCGATCCAACCAATCATGAATAATTGCTGCTTGAGCTGTCGCAGCAACAAAAGAAACCGCTTCTTGATGTAGATCATTCGGCCTGATTCTTCCAGACTTAATTAAATAATGACGCACATGTACTTCGTAGACAGCGTCGCCTATATAGGCAAGCGCTAAACTATTTAACTGCTTTACGTTTAGTTCCATATTTACGCTCTTCTCCAACGAACACCTTGTGCCGTATCTTCTAAAATAATTTGTTTTTCTTTAAGAAGATCCCGAATCTCATCTGCTCTTGCAAAGTTTTTTACTTTTCTCGCTTCATTTCTTTCCTCAATCAGTGCGTCAATCTCATCATCCAATAATGTCTCTTGCTTCAACTGAATACCTAGCACCTCTAACAAGTGACTGATTTTTTCCGAAAATGCACCTAGCACTTCCACATTCGTTTGATTTTGCTCTAAATAGACGTTGGCATCTTTCGCAAGATCAAACAATACAGTAATTGCATTTGCCGTATTAAAGTCGTCTTCCATAGCAGTTTGAAATTGCTGTTCATGTTGCTCAATCTTTTCAAGCCAATCATCTTTATATGCGTCTAAGTTTGTACTCGTCTTTTTTCTATGTTCCACATTCGTATAAGCTGTTTTGATCCGATCAAAACTATTCTCCGCCCCTTTGATTAGTTCACTCGTAAAGTTAATTGGGTTACGGTAATGAACTGTTAACATAAAGAAGCGCAATACCATTGGGTCATACTCGGCTATAAGATCTTTCGTCAACACAAAGTTCCCTAAAGACTTTGACATCTTTTCATTATCGATATTCATATAACCATTATGCATCCAATAGTTCGCAAATGTCTTTTCATTTAATGCTTCCGACTGTGCAATTTCATTTTCATGGTGTGGAAATGTTAAATCCTGTCCGCCAGCATGAATATCAATTGTTTCTCCCAAATACTTCTTCGCCATCGCTGAACATTCGATATGCCAACCTGGACGACCTTTCCCCCACGGGGAATCCCACGCTATTTCGTCTTCCTTCGCTTTCTTCCATAATGCGAAATCAAGTGGATCGTGCTTGTTCTCTCCTACCCTTATCCGAGCACCTGCCCTTAATTCATCAATTGATTGAGCAGATAACTTCCCATACCCTTCAAAGGCCCGTGGTTTAAAATAAACATCTCCATCTACTTCATAAGCATAGTCTTTATCAACTAATCCTGCTACAAATTCAATAATCTCATCCATTGTTTCAGTAACACGTGGGTGGTGTGTCGCTTCTTTCACTCCCAATGCTTTTACATCTTGTAAATAGGCATCAATGAAACGATTTGTCACATCTTGAATTTTCTCACCCGTATGATTAGATGCTGCAATAATTTTATCATCTACATCCGTGAAGTTTAAAACATAGTTTACCTTATATCCTTTATATTCAAAATATCGACGTACTGTATCAAAGACTATGGCAGGTCTTGCATTACCAATATGAATGTAATTATACACAGTCGGACCACATACGTACATTTTCACTTCATTTTCAACTAATGGTGTGAATGCTTCCTTCTCTTTTGTGATTGAATTATAAATTGTGATTGACATGTTCTTTTCCTTCCTTTAACTGAGTCACTTCATCTTGTAATAGATCAATTTCCGCTTGTAATGCTTGCAAACGATCAGAAATTGGATCCGGTAAAATATGGTGATCTAACTTTTGGCTAATTTTCTTGCCATCTTGTTTAACAACCCGACCAGGAATTCCTACAACTGTGGCATTATTCGGCACATCTTTTAATACGACCGAGCCACCACCGATTTTAGAGTTTTCTCCGATTGTAATATTCCCCAACACTTTTGCTCCTGTTGCAATAAGTGCATTATCCATAATCGTTGGGTGACGCTTCCCTTTTTCATGACCAGTTCCACCTAATGTCACACCTTGATAGATCGTTACATTATTACCAATTTCACAAGTCTCTCCAACTACAACACCCATTCCATGGTCAATGAAGAATCTTCTCCCAATGACAGCGCCGGGGTGAATTTCAATTCCAGTAATAAAACGGCTCACTTGTGATATCGCCCGGGCAATAAAATATAATTTCCATTTATAAAATCGATGAGCAATCCGATGAGACCAAACTGCATGTAAGCCCGAATATGTTAAGAATACTTCAAAATATGATCTTGCTGCCGGATCCTGCTCAAATACTACGTCCATATCTTCTTTCATTTTCTTGAAAAAACCCATTTAAAGTCCCCTCCTTCAAAGTAATAAAGGTTATCTTCAATTGCATTTGTCAATTCCATCATGCTTATTTTTTACTACGTCGACACGGCATAGTAGTTTATTGTAATGATGAAATTGACTCAGATAACATAAAAAAAGCATCTCCATGTAAATAACATTTACACAGAGACGCTTTGTTAGCGCGGTTCCACTCTGTTTAGAGAACAGCATCATTCTCTCAACTCGATCTAATAACGGTAGTCTGCCGTCGTTATATACTAATCTTCCATAACGAACTCCGAGGTGCATGTTCAAAAGGGGCATTCATCATCACTTTCAGCCTTTGGTGATGTTCTCTTTCATAAATGAAACCTTTTTACTTATCCTCATCATCATTTTCGTACGATATATTGTATTCTTACTATATTATACTTTGTGAAAAATGTGAATTAATTAACCTTCTATATTTGATAAGACTTGATCCAGTCGTGCCAAAATAACTTCTTTCCCTAATAATTCAATTGCCTTTGGTAATTCTGGACCATGCGTTTGACCTGTTGTCGCTACACGAATCGGCATGAAAAGTTTTTTGCCTCGATGTTTCGTCTCTTTTTGTGTTGCTTTAATTTGATTTTTAATATCTTCTTGGAGAAATTCATCTAAATGAATTAATTTGTCGGCAAATACTTGTAGTACTTCAACGACTTGTTCTTCCGCCAATACTTCTTGCGCAGCCTCATCGTAATGAATTTCTTCTTTGAAAAATAAGTCCGTTAATTCGACAATTTCTGCACCATATCGTAGTTGTGCTTGGTATAAGGCAATAACTTCCTTTATCCAATTTACTCGTGCTTCATCTGCATCTTCTGTTAATCTACCCGCTTCTATTAAATGTGGTAATGCCAAATCAATCACTTCTTCGACACTAATGTTTTTAATATATTCACCATTCATCCATTCTAACTTTTTGGCATCAAAAACAGCAGCTGAAGTGGATAATCTTTCTGGATCAAACATCTCGATTAATTGTTCCTTCGTGAAAATTTCTTCTTCACCGACTGGAGACCAGCCAAGTAACGTAATGAAGTTAAACATTGCTTCTGGTAAATACCCAAGATCTTTATATTGCTCAATAAATTGTAAGATATGTTCATCACGCTTACTTAATTTCTTACGATCTTCGTTTAAAATTAATGTCATATGACCAAAGGCTGGCGCTTCCCAACCAAATGCATCATATATCATCATCTGTCTCGGTGTATTTGAGATATGTTCCTCTCCACGTAACACATGTGTAATCTCCATTAGATGGTCATCGATTGCGACAGCAAAATTGTATGTTGGGATGCCATCTTTTTTAACGATGACCCAATCCCCATAATCACTTGATTCGATCGAAATATTTTGACGAACGATATCATTGAATGTATATGTGACCCCTTGTGGAACACGAATACGGATACTCGGTTTACGTCCCTCTGCACGATATGCTTCTCGTTGTGCTTCTGTTAATTGACTATGTGCACCTGAGTACATTGGAATTTCTCCGTTTGCACGTTGAGCTTCACGTTCTTCTTCCAATTCATCGGCAGTCATAAAACATTCGTAGGCTAGATTGCGTTCTAATAATTCATCAATATACTTCTGATAAATATCTAATCGTTCCATCTGGCGATACGGTCCAAATTCTCCACCAATATCTGCCCCTTCATCCCATTCAATACCAAGCCACTTCAGAAAGTTCAGTTGGCTTTCTTCCCCACCCACAACATTGCGTTTTTGATCTGTATCTTCTGTTCGAATAATAAACTTTCCATCAAAGTGTTTTGCATATAAATAATTAAATAAAGCAGTACGTGCGTTTCCAATATGTAAATTACC
>JAPFCO010000080.1 GCA_026169505.1 Pseudogracilibacillus sp. | reverse complement strand
TTATCTGGTTCATTTATGGACTATACGATGCCAAAAGCACGTTTTTTTCCTAAAATAGAACTAGCTTTTACTGAAACACTATCACCTGTTAACCAACTTGGATCAAAAGGTGTAGCAGAGTCTGGAGTTACTGGTTCAATTGCATCTACTGTTAACGCTGTGATTGATGCCCTTACACCATTTGGAGTGAAGAATATTGAAATGCCACTTACTCCTGAAAAGGTATGGAGAGCGATTCAGAAAGGGGAGAAAAGCGAATGATCCCAGCACAAATGAATTATGTTCGAGCTGAATCAGTAGAAGAAGCAGTATCATTATTACAAGAAAGTAATGGAGAAGGGACCATTCTAGCAGGTGGCCATAGTTTACTTCCATTAATAAAGTTCCGGATCACTGAACCGGAGACTTTGATTGATATTAGTCGGATTCCAAACTTATCAGGAGCACGTATAGAAGATGATCGGCTTATTATTGGTGCATTAACGACACATTACGATGTATCAACAAATAAGCTTGTAAAAGAACATATACCTGCCTTAGCAAAGTCTGCGAGTGTCATTGGAGATTTACAAATCCGTAACAGAGGTACAATCGGCGGAAATATTGCTCATGGTGATCCCGTGGCAGATTATCCAGCCATAGCACTCGCACTCAATGCTGAGCTTGCTATTCAAAATGAAGACGGAGTGGAAGCGACACCAATTGACGGTTTTGTCTTGGGACCATTAATTACAATGATTCCTGAGAACGGCATCGTGACAGAGGTTAGCTTTGAAATTCCTCCAACGCATACGAAACAGACCTATTTAAAGTTCTTCCATCCTGCAACAGCTTATCCAGTTGTAGGAGTTGCAGCAGTAGCAGGTGTGAATGATGCTGGCGAAATCGACTATGTACGTGTTGGAGTGACAGGAGTAAGTGATGTCGCGTATCGTGCACTGGAAGTCGAAGAAGCATTAGCTAATAAACAACCTACCGAAGAGTTAATTAAAGCCGCTGCTCAACTTGCAACAGAAGACGGTGATATGGGCGAAGATTTATTTGCTTCAGAGGAATACCGTGACCATTTAACAAAGGTGTACGTTGAAAGAGCATTAAAAGAAATATTATTAGGATAACAAAGCTCTTCGTAGTGAGAAGTTCCCTGCAGGACTTCTCACTACTATCCTTTATGGAAATATCAATGCGATTGTAGGAGGATCATTGTATGCAAAGAAACTTCGAAGTTTATAAAGCATTAGAACAAGCCAAAAAGTCTAAGAAAAAAGCTGCAATTGCAACAGTTGTTAAAGTAATTGGTTCTAGTTATCGACGTGAAGGTGCAAAAATGTATGTCGATGAGTCCGAAACTTGTATTGGATTAATTTCTGGTGGTTGTTTAGAAGCGGATGTTGCAGAGGTTGCAAAAAAAGTCATTGCAGCAGGTAAACCAATAATGAAATTTTATAACCTAGATGAGGATCTCGTATGGGGATTAGGTTTAGGGTGTCCAGGTAAAGTACAAGTGTATATAGAGCCCATAAAATAAGTTATGTTGGAATACGATAAAGGTAGGGATATGCGATGGCGACTGATCAACCATTTGAAAAGTGGTTACTATCAATAAAAGAAGAAACAGTATGTGGATTAGCTTCCATATTACAAACGAATGAAGCAATGACAACGTATGAACCGTTACGTCTCTTTGCAGATACAGGAGGAAACATAGAAAGTACGATTTCTGATTCACTTCTCGAACAGCAAATCGCCACGAGGTTAACAGAGAAATTATCGGAAAGAAATCCAGTGTCTGAAACGATTGAATTACAATTAAATAATGGGGAACTCTTTTCCGTTTTCTTTGATATTTATACTCCCCCAACATCCATCATGATCTTTGGTGCTGGTCATGATGCTATTCCAGTTGCAAAATACAGTATTTCTTTAGGATACCGTACCACTGTTGTCGATGCACGGGAAAATTTCAATAACGAAACAAATTTTCCCAATACGAAAAGAATTATTGCTCGATCCGAATCTTATGCTGATAAAGTACACATTACCGATCATACATATATTATCATCATGAATCATCACATTGAAAAGGATCGTGAAACGTTAACACATGCCCTACGATCTGTAGCACCTTATGTTGGTGTGTTAGGTCCCCGTTCTCGTCGCGATCGTATGATTGAACAATTACAGGATGAAGGCATTGAGTTTTCAAGCGAACAGTTTGATAAAATGTACAATCCAGTTGGTCTTGATATTGGTGCAGAATCATCGGAAGAAATAGCAATCAGTATCATAGCAGAAATCATTGCAATCCGAAATGGTCATCAAGCAGGCTTTTTACATGGCAAAAATAAAATACATAAATACTCGTCAACATACGAGGAAGAAAATAGATGAAACACGATATTTGTGCGATTATTTTAGCAGCCGGATCAGCAAGTAGAATGGGGAAATTGAAACAATTATTACCATTTGGTCACCGTTCCATGTTAGAACATGTTATCGATAAAGTATTACAAGTTAACTTTGTAGAAGTTTATACCGTAATTGGAAATGGGGCAGAAGAAATTCAACAGCATATCTCGGTACATGATGCCCGATTTCATTGGCTTGTAAATGAATATTATCAAATGGGGCAAAGTACTTCATTGCAACTAGCATTTCATCATATTTTACCCTACTATGAGAATATCATGATATTTTTAGGAGACTTGCCATTCGTTACGATAGAAACAATAGAAAAGGTTGCTGCAAACGGAAGCGAGTTACTAAAAGGACATGAACATCCCTTTATCGTTCGTCCTACGTATCATCACATTCAAGGACATCCTGTTTTTATCGGTCATATGACCGAAACGTTAGCAAATAAAGTATCAGGAGATCAAGGTTTAAAATCAATTCGTCATGAATTCACTAATAAAAGAATAATTCCTGTAGAAAATGAAGGGGTTATTTTTGATATTGACACACCTGAAGATTACAAAAAAGCAATGGACATCTTAAAGTGATCGATTCATCATGATAAAGATGCGCCTTGCTTTTTTGTTTTGTGTCATACTTTGACGTGGAAAAGCACACCCATTCCCCCCACTTGCTTCAGGCCTGTTCTCCTTTTTCTACTATGATTTGGTTATTAACTATAGCTAAAGCTTATAAAAGGAAATCTTTATCCGCCAATCAAGCGTTTTAAGTTGTTGGCGGATGGTAAAAACTATCCTATAGATTCCCAATCGATAAATATTTCGTTTCTAAATAAGGTTCGATTCCTTCGGTGCCACCTTCTCGTCCTATTCCACTTTCTTTCATCCCACCAAATGGTGCATGTGCTGCAGATGGTGCTCCATCATTCCAGCCAACGATTCCAAAATTGAGATTTTCATGTAAGTAGACCCCTGTACGGTAATCATTCGTGAAAAAGTAAGATGCTAAGCCATATGGAGTGCTGTTGGCAATTGTTATTGCTCTATCCAATTCGGTAAATGTTGTGATTGGAATAACTGGTCCAAATGTCTCTTCCTGCATAATGTTCATCTCCTCATTCACGTCTTTCAAAACAGTCGGATGAACAAAGTAGTATCCCTTTTCTTGATTAGCATTAAATTCGTTACCACAAAGGACTTCAGCACCTTTACTTACCGCATCCTCCAATTGGGAAACAACTTTATTGAATCCACCTTTGTTAATAACTGGACCAACATCGGTATCTTCTTTTAATCCATTACCTAATTTCAACTGACGGACTGCTGTTGCAAGCTTTTGAGCATACTCATCTACAATACTCTCATGAACTAAGACCCGGTTTGCACAAATGCATGTTTGTCCAGCATTGCGGAATTTGGAAGCGATTGTCTGGTTTACAGCAAAATCGATATCCGCATCAGCAGCCACAATAACTGGTGCATGCCCTCCCAGTTCCATCGAGACATGTTTCATAGTGTCTGCACTTTTTGTAATGAGCGACTTTCCAACTGGAGTAGAACCTGTAAACGTAATTTTTCGGATGTACGGACTATTAGTAAAAATGTCGCCAATCGTCGGACCGTCACCATTTACACACTGTACAACATCGTTGGGAATTCCTGCCTGGTGGGCAAGTTCGATTAGTTTCATAGTCGTCAGTGGCGTTTCCTCGGCTGGCTTAACGACGAACGTACAGCCTGCAGCAAGAGCTGGCGCTGCTTTTCTCGTCATCATAGCAGCTGGAAAGTTCCAAGGTGTAATTGCAGCAACGGGTCCCACCGGCTGACGGGTAATTATAATTCGTTTTGTTTCCGTGTTAGCAGGAACGGTTCGGCCATAAAGGCGTTTTGCTTCCTCCGCATACCAGTCGATATAACTTGTTGCATAATCAACTTCTCCAAGGGACTCTTTAATTGGTTTCCCGCTTTCCAATGTCATCACCTTAGCAATGCTTTCTTTATTTTTCTGAATGAGATTTGACCATTTTTGTAGTAGTCTTGAACGCTCATGTGCATTGACAGAAGACCACGTCTTAAAGCTCTCATGACTTTTCAAAAGGGCTTGTTCTATTTCCTCATTCGTATTTGTCTTTACCTCTTCAATCAACTCACCTGTTGCCGGGTTTTTCACTAAAATATTTTCTGTCAATCTCATTTCCTCCTATTGATTAGCAAATGCATCCTCTAAAATATCTAATCCTTTGTTCAATTCTTCATCTGTAATAACAAGTGGAGCTAAGAAACGAATGACATTCCCTTTAATTCCTGCAGATAATAACAGTAAGCCATTGTTATTTGCATATTTAGTAATCGCGGCTGTCTTATCTTGATCTGGGTTTTTATTTTGACGATTATCTACTACTTCAACAGCAACCATCGCACCTAGTCGGCGAATTTCGCCTACGAAACCATACTTTTCTTGGAGTTCAGAAAGTTTACTTTCAATTTTTTCACCGGATCGTTCTGCCTTTTCAGATAAATTCTCTTCTTCCATTATATCGATTACGGCTAGTGCTGCAGCACATGCCACAGGGCTTCCTGCATAAGTTCCGCCAAGTTCACCAGGTGCTGATGCATCTAAAATCTCTCTTCGACCAACAACGCCACTTAATGGAAGACCTGCAGCAAGTGATTTCGAAACAGTGATTAAATCCGGAACAACATCGAAATGATCAATTCCAAAATACGCCCCAGTACGACCAAAACCAGTTTGGATTTCATCTGCTACAAAAACAATTCCATGCAGAGTACAGAAGTCCCTGACAGCTTGAACGAACTTTTTAGGTGGAATAATAAATCCACCTTCCCCTTGCACTGGTTCCATGACGATACAAGCTATTGTTTCTGGTGCGACCGTTTCCACAAAGAAATCTTTAAATGCTTGAATGACTTGATCTGTATATTCTTCCTCTGATAACGACTCAGGTCTCTGATATGGATACGGGTATGGAGCTTGATATACTTCCGGTGCAAAAGGGCCGAAGCCAAATTTATAAGGTTTTACCTTACTCGTCATACTCATCGTCATATTTGTACGTCCGTGGAACCCTCGAACAAATGAGACAACAGCTTGTCTTCCAGTATATTTACGAGCTACTTTTACAGCATTTTCAACAGCTTCTGCACCTGAATTTAAAAGCAATGCCTGCTTTTTGAAATTTCCGGGTGTAATCTCACAAAGCTTTTCAGCGAGCTCAATGTACCCTTCATACATCATGACGTTAAAACCTGGATGTAAAAATTTATCTATTTGTTCTTTAATTGCTTTCGTAACTTTTGGGTGTGTATGTCCTACGTTTAATGTACCGATAGCTCCTGCAAAATCGATAAATTCGTTTCCATCTAAGTCGATTATCGTGGAGCCTTTGGCATCGCGTGCAATATTCAAATTTCCGTTACTAACCCCTTTAGGGATATATTTATTTCGTTTATCCTGTAATGCTGCTGTACTTCTAGCTATTGATTTCATTGATAATACCTCCTATTTTCAGTATATATATTAATATTATAAGATTCTGTTATAATGAAAAGTACCAGAATTAGAAAATACATGGTACCAGAAAATGAGGGAGAAGCTATGATATTAATCAACATTGATCGACAAAATACTAAAAATCATATCTATCAGCAGATCTATCGAGAGATTAAGAATACTATTTTGGAAAATAAATTGTCTCCCAGCGAAAAACTTCCTTCTAAAAGAGGATTAGCAAAGGAGTTAGGAGTGAGTATC
>JAPFCO010000004.1 GCA_026169505.1 Pseudogracilibacillus sp. | reverse complement strand
ATCATTGTATTTTCCTCTCCATTGTCATGTTCTACGGAAATAGTACCTGACATGGGCGAAAAAATACTAGGACCTAATATACGACCCTTTCCATGTACCACATCTACTTGTGCTTTTTTCAATAAGCCAATGACACCTTGATGTAATGTGTCGATAATGTTATTTTTTCGTTCTTGAGCTTTTAATAGTTGGATTTGAACAGGACCTAACTCGAGTCCAAATTCACTTGCATGTTGATATTGACGATGTAATTCCGCCGTTCTCAGTAAAGCTTTAGATGGAATGCAACCTTCATGTAAACAAGTACCACCTAGATTTTTCTTTTCAACTAGAGCTACACTCATTCCCAATTGTGCAGCACGAATCGCTGCAACATATCCCCCTGTTCCGCCACCTAAAATAGCGAGATCATAATCTTTGGACATATGTTATATTACCTCCTCGTCAAGCTCTCTACTATATACTTTTGGCATCTCTTCTCCGCGTAATACTCGTAATGTACCTGCATTCAATGCTTGTAAATCATATTCTCCCGGATAAATAAAGACATCTGCAATCCAATTGATTCGTTCTGTTATTTGATTTGTTAACTTAGAGGATGATGCTAATTGCCCTGTTAAAACGACGCCATCTACATTCCCAGACAAGACGGCTCCCATTGAACCAATCTCTTTTGCTATTTGAAATACTAATGCTTCACAAATTGTTTGAGCATAGTCATCTTCACTGTTTATTTTTTGATAGGTAGCTTCAATCGTATTCGTTTGTAAATATGCTTTTAAACCACCTTGTGTCGTAATCATATGAATGACTTCTTCTTTTGAGTATTTTTCAGAAAAACACAAGTCGATCAATGACTCTGAAGGGATTGTTCCTGTACGCTCAAAGGAAAATGGTCCATCACCATGGAGACCATTATTGACATCAACGACCTTGCCATGATTATGAGCGCCAATTGTAATCCCGTTACCAAGATGAGCAACAATTAAATTCACCTGTTCATATGCTTGATCCAATTCATACGCCACTTGCCTTGCTACGGCCTTTTGATTTAATGCATGGAAAATACTTTTCCTTTCATATCCAGGCAGACCTGAATATTTGGCGATGGAACTTAACTCATCAACTACCGGCGGATCTACAATATATGCAGGTATATTTAAGCCAATAGCTATTTCATAGGCGATGATGCCACCCAAATTAGATGCATGTTCCCCGTTATAACGAATTTTCAAATCAGACAAAACATCATCTGTTACAATATAAGTTCCGCCTTTAACCGGTCGAAGTAATCCACCTACTGCTGCTACAGCGTTCAATTTTGATATGTTTATTCCCGCATCCATTAGATGACTTAATATTTTCTGTTTCCGGTTCTTCACTTCAGTTGCAATCTCATTTCTGTAAACATCGTCATGCTGGATCGATAATTTATACATACACATTTCGTCATGAAAGACACTAATAATGGTCGTAGTGGACTTTGGATTGATTGTTAACACGCGATATCGTTTCTGCATATGGATTCCTCCATCCATTTATTGCTTATGATAAAATATTCCGATTATGTCTCAGAAATTTTTGGCTGGATTGACCTAGCGCTTTAATTCTTGCTTCCGCCATTTTATCTGCAGCTAGACTTGTTGGAATCTGTTGCTCTTTTGAGGTTGCAAATACATTGAGCAAAATATCATAAATAGATTCAACTTTTTTAAATACTCGATCACGCTGATAACCTTGTAATTCATCGGCTACGTTAATGACGCCACCAGAGTTAATGACATAATCCGGTGCATAGGTAATCCCTTGCTCATATAACATTTCTCCATGGCGGTTTTCTAGTAGTTGGTTATTAGCACTTCCTGCGATTGCCTTTGCTTTTAATTGTGGAATTGTTTCATCATTCAACACTCCCCCAAGTGCACAAGGTGAGAATATATCGCAATCCACCCCGTATATATCATCCGGAGCAACTGCTATTGCACCAAAGTCTGTTACGGCTCGATCAACTGCAGCCTGATTAATATCTGTTACGATTAAGTTTGCTCCTTCTTCGTGTAAATGTTTACATAAGCCATACGCAACCATTCCTACCCCTTGAACCGCTATCGTTTTACCTTTTAACGATTCGTCACCGAATGCTGTTTTAGCAGTTGCTTTCATTCCTTGAAAAATACCATAGGATGTTACTGGAGACGGATCACCGACACCACCGCTCGATGTGCCTGTAACAAACGTTGTCTCAGCATGAATATGATCCATATCCGCCTCAGTTGTCCCCACATCTTCAGCGGTGATATATCGTCCATTTAAGCTTTCTACGTAACGGCCAAATGCTCTTAATGCTGCTTCGCTTTTAGCTATCTTCGGATCACCGATAATAACAGCCTTTCCTCCACCTAAATTAAGGCCTGCGGCTGCATTTTTGTATGTCATCCCTCTCGCTAGTCTGAGAGCGTCTTTAAGTGCTGCTTCTTCTGTTTCATAATTCCAAATTCTTAAACCACCAAGTGCGGGTCCCAACGTCGTATCATGTAGGACAATAATGGCTTTTAAACCCGATGGTTTATCATAACAATACATCACTTGTTCATATTCGTGTTCTTCTAAAGATTCAAAGATATTCATTTAAATCCGCTCCTTTTAATATGTAGTACTTGCAAGATTAGTGCCAATATCTTAATATATCATGATTTGTTTCCTTCATGAGGTAGATACATTTTACTAAACCATTATACCATTAAGGTCAACATCGATTTATTTTTATCGGTAATATGTTTTTCACTGCCAGTTCATCAATAATAAAACATTCACACTGCAAACTGTTGCAAATCTGCAATTATTTGCAAGCAAGATTTATCAAGCTATTTAATTGATGCCATACTTCTCTAGTTTATAATATAAATTACGGACCGATATTTGCAATTGTTTTGCAGTGTTTGTTTTATTTTGATTATTTTGTTTATAAACCTGTTCAATATATTGTTTTTCGTATTTGTCCATCACTTCTTGTAATGGTGCATCTTTTGTCATCATCGTAGGCTGCTTTGTTTTTAGTTTCAAATCTTCACTCGATAATTCTGGTAGATGATGTAAATGAATTACTTCATCGGTATGATCCATAAAAATAACTGCTCTTCCAATTACATTTTCTAATTCACGAATATTTCCTGGCCAATGGTAAGAACGTAATTGGTCTAATGTTGCGGTTGAGAAAGTTTTTACATTTCTCCCATACATTTGATTCACCTTCGTGATCATATGTTGTACCAAACTTGGGAGATCACTTAATCTTTCATGTAGGGATGGAATCTGAATTGGTAATCGACTTAAACGATAATACAAATCTTCTCTAAATGTCTTATTGGTGATTGCTTTTTCTAAGTTTGCATTTGTTGCAGTTATTATCCGAATATCTAACGGAATTGGATTAGTCCCACCTACACGAACAACTTCCTTTTCTTGTAAAACTCTTAACAACTTTGCTTGAGTTGCTAAAGATAATTCACCAATTTCATCTAAGAAAATACTTCCTTTGTTCGCTTCTTCAAATAGCCCTTTCTTTCCTCCTGACCTGGCACCGGTAAATGCTCCATCTTCATAACCAAACAATTCACTTTCCAGGACTGATTCAGCAATTGCCGCACAATTAACCCGGATAAATTTATTGTACTTCCGATCACTCTCGTTATGAATCGCATGGGCAAATAACTCTTTCCCTGTACCTGATGCACCACGTAGTAATACAGTGGCAGGAGTTTTAGCTCCTATCTTTGCTTGTTCAATGGCAACAGTCATTTCTGGAGAATTTCCAATGACATCCGTAAAAGTATAAGTTGCTTCTAAATTACGAATCATCATTTTTGCCTTGCGTAACTCTGTCGTCAATGTTTCAATTTCCGATATATCATGAATGACAGCGACACTACCTTTTAATTTTCCTGCTACTATGATAGGTGCAACATTAACTAATACTTCTTTCTTAGATGGCCCAACCCTCATACTAGCTCTTCTTACAGGCCGTCTCGTTTCTAAAACGCGTAAATGCATGCTTTCCCCTTCAGAAATATCGACAGTAGCCGGCTCACCAATAACCTCTTTCTCTGTCAATCCTGTTATGCGTGTGTATGCGGGATTGATAATTAACCCATTTCCTAATTCATCTACTACACTGATCGCTTCATCAGAAGAATGAATGATCGCTTCTAACATCGTTTTAATTTCTTTTAAATCCGTATTCTCTTCAGCTAATGAAATAACTTCATCACTATTTTTAAAAATAGCAAAAGCACCAACAAGATGATTTGCTTCATTAATAAGCGGAATTCTTGTCGCAATAATTTCTTTTCCATTTTCTAAAACTAATTTCTGATTTACTTCTTTTTGGTGGGTTTGTAATATCATTGGTAAACGACTGTTCCGTATAATTGAACGAATGTTTTTTCCGATCGATTGATACTGATTAATGTCGATGATTTCGGCAGCTGCTCTATTCATTAATTGAATAACTTCATCTGCGTCAATGACAATTAAACCATCTCGAATATTATTTAACAGTAACTCAAGATTATTTACCTGATGGCTAAAATAATTCGTAAATGGTGCAATCATTTGCAATAATGACTCTGAAACAATCATCGTATTAGAATATTTTAGTGTATCTATTGTTGTTTTAATTTTTTCATTTCCAGTCGTTTCAAAAATATAATCGATCTCTGCATTCATCCAAGGATCTAAAGTTGATTCAAGCTGTATATCCAATTTACGAGCTAATGAAATAGCATCTGTTGCTTCGTCTACCATAACGATTGCTACAATCTTCATGTTTGTAACAGACGAAATAATTTCTAAACATTTTAACGCTATTTTATTCGTACCGATTATTACAATCTGCTTCAAAAAAATCACCACCATGAAATTATTTGCGCACTATTCCATTTTATCATACGGTAACTTGCAATTATTAGCAAGAGTCCATTTAAGGATGTACCCCATATATTTTTATTTTCAGTTCAACGTTTGCTATAATAGATACATTCTCGAACATAAAAAGGAGATAACAATGGCACGAATTATTGCAGTAATCGTTATATTTACTCCGGGAGTTATTGGAGCTTTTGGTATTAAGTTAATGCGTGATGCATTATTCGCCGATGTAAGTCCAATTATTTTTAATGAAGTCGTGCAATTTATTATTGGTTTTATTATGTTTGCTGCAGGCTTAGCTTTTATAGGCGGATTTATTTACCATCGCGATAAAAAGAAACAATTAATAAAAGAACGTTCAAAAAAATGAACACATTTATTTAAAACATATTTGGGGGAATAGAGATGAAAGTTGCTAAATTTGGTGGTAGTTCATTAGCTGATGCTAATCAATTCAGAAAAGTTGGAAACATTATAAAGGATGATCAAAAAAGAAAATTCGTTGTCGTGTCAGCACCTGGTAAACGACATGATCAAGATTATAAAATGACGGACTTATTAATTGATTTCGCGGAAGCTTTTATTGAAAAAGATAAATACAAATCATATTACATTACAATTTTAGATCGTTTCACAAAAATCGTTCAAGAATTAGAGTTAGCCGAAACAATCTTGACAGAAATCGAAGACCATATCCAAGGAATCATGCAAAGCGATCTACCTGATGAGCAAATGATCAATTCATTTAAAGCAGTTGGCGAAGATTGCTCCGCAAAAATACTTAGTGCATACTTACAATCATTAGGTATAAAAGCCACTTACATGAATCCAAAAGACGCGGGAATTATTTTAGAAAATGATCCCACGGGTGCACATCTCGTCCAAAACAGCTATCAATCCATTTATAAATTACGTGATCATGATGGTGTGATCGTTATTCCGGGGTTCTTCGGCTATACAAAAGAGGGTGAATTAACTACTTTCTCAAGAGGTGGTTCTGATATTACTGGTGCTATTATCGCGGCTGGTGTTCAAGCTGAATTATACGAAAACTTTACAGATGTTGATTCTGTATTCTCCGTAAATCCGTCGATTGTAAAGAATCCAAAAGAAATCGATGTTTTAACTTATCGGGAAATGCGTGAACTTTCCTATGCAGGATTTTCCGTTTTTCATGATGAAGCATTAATTCCTGCTTTTCAAGAAAAAATTCCGGTCTGTGTTAAAAATACGAATAATCCAAGTGCCGATGGAACAATGATTATTGCAGAAAGGGCTCCAGATACTACCAATAATAATTGTGTTGTAGGAATCGCTAGTAACTCCGGCTTTAAAAGTATTTACGTAAGTAAATTTTTAATGAATCGGGAAATTGGCTTTGGACGTAAATTATTTGAAATATTAGAAGATGAGAATATCTCATTTGAACATGCTCCATCAGGTATTGATGATATGTCGATCATTGTGAGAAATTCACAACTGCCGAAGGAGAAAGAACAATTCATTATCGATCGTATTTATAATGAATTACATGTTGATACTGTTTCAATTAACCGAGATTTAGCGCTCATCATGATTGTTGGGGAAGGAATGAAGGAAGCGATCGGCACAACTCAAACTGCAGCTAATGCTTTAGGTGATGCAAAAGTTAATATAGAGATGATTAATCAAGGATCTTCTGAAGTTTCTATGATGTTTGGCATTAAATCAAACGGCGTGCATCGTGCGATTAAATCATTATACCGAGCATTTTTTGAGTAATAATCAATACGTCCTTGGCAGTAAAGGATGCTTATTTTCACTTAACAAATAAGGGTAATCGGGAAATAGTGCTTTCGACACTATTTTCCGATTACCCTTATCCTTTGTTATTTTTATTTAATAAAACTTTCAGTGTCCTCCCCTGACGACAAAGCTTTACCAATCGTAAAAACAATTAAATCCTCATTTGGATGAATCAATTTCATCATACGATGTTACCGCCACAATGCGACTGTCTTTTGTAATGATAAAATGACTCGGATATGTATATCAATACATTTCCACTTTATATTTAAGCCTTAATTTATCAGCGACCATTGCGATGAACTCAGAATTAGTTGGCTTTGCTTTTGACACATTAATTGTATAGCCAAATAATTCGGTAATGGAGTCAATGTTTCCGCGATTCCAAGCTACTTCAATCGCGTGTCTGATTGCCCTTTCCACTCTCGATGCTGTCGTATTAAATTTCTTAGCAATATCGGGATACAAGATTTTAGTAATAGATCCTAAAAGTTCAATGTCATTATATACCATCGTAATCGCTTCTCGTAAATATAAATATCCCTTAATATGTGCAGGAACCCCAATGTCGTGCATGATATTTGTAATACTTGATTCGATATTTTCCTTTTCCTTTCGTTTAGATGTACCTGTTTCTAACACCATGGAATGTGGGTTGTTTTGTAGACATACATCCCTTACCTTATCTAATAAATGTTCAAAATCAAAAGGTTTTAAAACAAAATAGGATGCCCCATATTGAACCGCTTTTTTCATTACGTCTTCCTGACCAAAAGCTGTTAACATAATGATATTAGGGTATTTTGTTCTGTCTTGTTCACGAACCTGTTGTAAAACAGCTAAACCATCTAGATGAGGCATTATGATATCTAACAGCAAGACATCTGGTTCCATTTCATCTAACAGTTGCAAACATTCTTTTCCATCATAAGCAACACCAATAACCTCTAGATCATCTTGCCCATTTAAATATTCTTTCATGATATGCACAAGCTCTCTGTTGTCGTCAGCAATACATACAGTTATTTTATCCATTTTTTAACGTCTCCCTCCACTGTCACATACTATATACATATTCGACATAAAGTTAGATAATCCTTTTAAAATTCAAAATAATTAAAAACTTCCGAAAGGTGTCAGAACCTTTCGGAAGTTAATTGTATTTTATGCCGCATCACGCATTACATCAGATTGCTGTTTGTCGAAAATATCAATACCTGCTTCTTCTAACATCCATTCAATATGAACGCCGTATCCTGACGTAGGATCATTCACAAACACATGGGTAACAGCGCCAACGATCTTATCGTTTTGAATGATAGGACTACCACTCATTCCTTGTACGATACCACCTGTTTTATCTAATAATCGTTCATCTGTTACTTTGATGACCATGCCTTTTGTCGCTGGAGACTTTTGGGGAATTGTGTTGATAATTTCAATGTCAAACTTCTCAACTTCTTCCCCTTCAATAACCGTTAATATTTCTGCGGGGCCTTTTTCCACTTCATTAGATAAACCAATCTGCATTGGTTTCTTATCATTGTCTTTTAATTCCTCGGGTTGTAACTGTCCAAAGATACCAAATGGACTATTTTTCGTAATTGTACCTAATTGTTTATCTTTCATCGAAAATTTAGCTTGCTTTTCACCTGGTGTTCCTTCATTACCCTTTTCAATTGATGTGATCGATGAACCGACTAACTTTCCTTTATGAATTTCAATTGGTTTTTTCGTATCACTATCCGAAATAATATGTCCTAATGCACCATATTTCCCTGTATCTTCCTCATAAAATGAGATGGTTCCGATGCCTGTAGCCGAATCACGGATGTATAAACCAATTTGGTAACTGCTGTCTTTCTTATTCATGGCAGGTCGTAGTTCCGTTTCAATCATTTCTTTACCACGCTTCAATTTGATTGAAATCTCTTCTTTATTTTCACCTGCATAAGTGACAATTTGCTTTACATCTTCCAATTGCTTGATTTTGGTTCCATCCATTTCTAATATAACATCGCCAATTTGAATATCGGCATCTTCTCCAGGAGATACTGATTGGTCCTTTTCAAATACTAAATGATGACCAACAACTAAGACACCTAAAGTATGCAATTGTACGCCTATGGATTGCCCACCAGGAACGATTTTCTTATCTTTCAATACAGACACATCCACTTTTTTAACTGGAATATCACCTTTTTTATAGACAACCACACTCTCACTGTCGTCTTGCGGGTTCTGTTTCATTTTGTTTGCAGTTAGGTCATAAGCTGGGGCCGCTTTTGAATCATCTGTTAATTTTGGAATGGACATGGATTGATCACTTTGAAATGTGATGATGTTGTTTGGAATGGATATATATTTATTAATATCCGTTAAAAAGGGGAAAGATAAAAAAGATATCAGAAAAATAATACCGATATAAATTCTCAAGTTTCTATAACGTCTCAATACTGTCCACTCTCCTTTTCGTATCCCATACCTTTTATCGTACCTTTAATTTGGTCTAAAAAAGGCAATTTTAAACGAGAGAAAGAAAAGAAAAGATGTGTAACATTACCTGTAATAAAAAAAGCTTACCAATAATGGTAGCTTTAAATTGACTGTTTAAACGAACGTGTTAACTCCAAGAGTTCTTCTGAATGTTCTATTGCTGTATTTGTTAACTTCGTTCCGGTAATCATTTTACCTAATTCATTTACTTTTGCATTGTCGGTTAATTCTTTCATAATAGTTGTTGTTCGATTTTTCGTTTCAACTTTTTGAATCAGCACATGTTGATCTGCCATTGCAGCTACTTGTGGTAAATGCGTAATACATAAAACTTGTGTTGAAATGGCTATTTGATACATCTTTTCTGCAATAGACTGAGCTACACGGCCACTAACACCTGTATCGATTTCGTCAAAAATAACTGTTTGTATATCGTCATGTTTTGCAAATACCTTTTTAAGTGCTAGCATCACACGGGATAACTCTCCACCAGATGCTACTTTATTCATATCCTTTAAAGGTTCACCTAAGTTCGTTGATAACCTAAAAGTAATATAGTCTAACCCGTTCTTAGATAATGTATCTGTTCGAACTGGTTCAAAATGGACCTCAAATGACGCATTTTCTAAATATAGATCCCCTAGTTCATATTTAATTTCTTCTTCTAATTGAGCTGCAGCTTTTTTGCGAAAAGAATGAAGTTTTTTTGCTACTTGTATTGCTTTAATTTTCACTTTTTCCATTTCTGCTTCAATTTCAGCCAAATGGCTATCTTTATCTTGAATATCGTTCAACTCGAACGAAATTTTTTCTTTATAATCAAGCATTTCCTCTACAGTGGAGCCATATTTTTTACCTAATCGATTTAATTCATCTAATCTTGCCTCAATTTCGTTCAATCTTGCTTCATCAAAATGGAGTTGTTCGATAAAGTCTCCCAAAGAAGCGTTGATTTCTTCAATTTGATAGTAGGCATTCGTCAATTCTTCTGCTTTTTGTTCAATGAAGGGATCAAGTTCTTTTCCATCTTGTAAAGAAGACTGCGCAATATCAAGCCATTCTAATCCTTTCTGTTCGCCATATAAACTAAAATAAGCTTCTTTTACTGTGTGATGGATTTTTTCAAAATTTTGTAATTTATTTCTTTCATCTTCTAACTTTTCCATCTCATTCACTTGCAAATTCGCTTGTTCTAGTTCATTTAATTGAAACTGTAATAAATCAAGTCGGTGTGCTATTTCTTGTTCAGACTGATTTAACTGCATCTTTTTATCATAAAGTGAAGTATATTTTTCATAAAATTCTATATATTCCTTTTTATGTGGTGCAATCAATTCCGATTGATAAAGATCTAATAAAGGGAGATGTGTTGTGCGATCCATTAATTGGATCGTGTCATGTTGACTATGGATGTTCACAACTGCTTGTCCAAATTCCCGTAAAATAGTCAACGTTACTAATTTACCATTAATGCGGCAAATACTTTTACCTTGCTTTGTTATGATACGTTCGAGTATTAACATCTCATCATCAATTTGAATGCCATGATAATCACCTAATGTATAGATATGTTGATGATGACTTTCAATTGAAAACAGACCCATAATTTCTGCCTTTTTCTCACCATGTCGTACAAATTCAACAGATCCTCTGCCACCTGTTAACAATTGAACAGCATCGATAATAATCGATTTACCGGCCCCTGTTTCCCCTGTCAATACCGTTAAGCCGTCGTGAAAAGTAATGGAAATATCATCAATAATTGCAAAGTTTTTGATCGATAATTCTGTTATCATCTCTATGTCACCTCATTTAGTACTGTATAAATTACAACATATTTACAAATCGCTCTTCTATTTCTACCGCATTTTCTTCTGTACGACATATAATTAAACAAGTGTCATCTCCGCATATCGTTCCTAAAATCCCTTCCCAGTCAAGGTCATCAATCAATGCCCCTATTGCTTGTGCATTACCTGGTAACGTTTTTAAGACGACAAAATGATGAGCATGATCAATACTTACAAACGCTTCCATGATTGATCGCTTTAACTTATCAATCGAATTAAACCGTTGCGTTGTCGGTGTACTATATTTATAACGTCCGGTAGCAGATGGCACTTTAACTAAATGTAACTCTTTAATATCCCGTGACACTGTTGCTTGTGTTACATTGAATCCAAGTCCCTTCAATTGATCCACAAGATCATCTTGGGTTTCAATATCGTTTTCTGCAATGATTTCACGAATTTTAATATGACGCCTCATTTTACTCAATGTAAGTCCTCCACTATTTACCTTTTTTAAAATTTTCATGTGCTTCATTTACAATTTGTTTTATTTGTTGCTCCGTAATTTCTTTCACGTTATGGGTCGTGTTATCCAATCGAAGATGGGCTAGAAATTCAATATTTCCCTCTCCTCCAGTAATTGGCGAGTACGTGACATTCAGCACTTGAAAACCAGCTGCTTTTGCAAACGTCATTACCTTATGTAGTACTTGTTCATGGATTTTTATATCCCGAATGATTCCTTTTTTGCCTACTTGTTCACGTTCTGCTTCAAATTGTGGCTTGATCAACGTAACAACTTCGCTATTAGGTTGTAATATATCTTTCAATACTGGAAAAATCAGCTTTAAAGAAATAAATGATACATCAATCATTGCAAAATTAGGCAATCCCTTTGTAAAGAAGTCTTTCGTCACATGCCGAAAATTCGTTCGTTCCTTAACGATAACTCGCTCATCGCTGCGTAGCTTCCAAGCAAGTTGATTATATCCTACATCTATTGCATAAATTAATGATGCACCATTTTGTAAGGCGCAATCTGAAAATCCGCCGGTGGAGGAACCTATATCGACCATTACTTTTTCATATACAGTTGTATCAAAAGTAGATAACGCCTTTTCTAATTTAAATCCACCGCGACTCACGTAAGGAATCGTTCCTTTAACAGTAATAGACAGCTCCTCATCTACTTTCATACCCGGCTTATCTAATCGTTCCGTCCCTGTAAAAACTAAACCAGCCATAATCATTCTTTTAGCTTTTTCCCTTGTTTCAATTAAATTTCGTTTAACTAATAATACATCTAATCGTTCTTTTGCCATATATGTTTATCCTTTAATTGTGTCATCTTTATTTTTTCCCTTTAGTTCCTGGTAATACTTTTATCTTTAAGTTTTTTTCAATTAAATAAATTACCTTGCCCGCGACTATAATAATACTTGTTGATGAGTTAATAGCAAAATGTTTACCAAATGCTTTTCCACCAACAGTAAGTGCTGCAATCAGACTAGTTAACACGACCGATAAAAGCAATTGGAAACTTGAGCCAGCATTACCCTGAAATATGTTCGCTATTTCAATAATAACAACCGCTAATGCTGCACCACTGACGATTCCTGAAATATCGCCAATGACATCGTTACAAAAACTAGAGAATTTGTCTGCGTTTTTTTGAATAATTACTGCTTCCCTAGCTCCTTTGACCTTTTCCGCAGCCATGGCATTTAATGGGGCTTCTTTTACAGCTGCTGATGCAATACCAAGCATATCAAAAACGATACCAATCGATACAATGACAAGTACGAGGAGTAATCCCAAAATCCACGATACTTGATTCAGTACAGAAGAAGATAAACTTGAAAAAATAGCCGCTAACACAAAAGTGATAACGGCGATAATTAGACTAAATTTGATCGAACTTTTAATTTTTTCATTCATTTATATTATCATACCTTATTCGTTTTAGCTAATCAGAATAATGTGGAATATAATTAATTTATCAATCAGTAAAATGGGTTTGACCACGGACTTATCCCTATAGCTACTATTTGATTATCATTTAAAACGGACCACAAATTCATTCGAATACGTTACTTTCAAAAAATATGTAAGTAGGAATGGTCATATAAATGGTTAAAACTGCGGCTTAGGTCCAGTAGGTTTTCCCAAATAGATACCCGATGTCGCCATCAAAAGGCAGTTCCCTTTTAAATCTATTTTAATTTGTCACCAATAATTAGACTGGATTACCACTTAGTCCGCACTATAATCCCTATTATATGTCAAAATGAACAGCCTAGGAGATTTCCTCCTCAGTCTTTATGCTATCCCTAGCCTCTTTTGCAGTACTGATTTCAGAAAACAACCAATGTGATCATTATTGGCCACATAATAATCACTTTATTTTTTTCATCCCCTCAGGTACCACTCAAGGCAGGCTACGCTGTTATAGTAAGGATTGTATTATTACTTTCCTTTAACAGGTTCATACCCCATTCCATCGCTTTCGCCATGATAGACTGAAGCAACAGAGATGGGCCTCCACGGTTAATGGGTCAACGCCTACATGCCTTTGTAGATCGCCCAAAAACCTTAACTCCCAGCATTAGCCCAAGGCTGGGCGCCCCAAGCTAACACAAGAAACTTCATCGATATGCCCTTTGGCAGATTTTTAGGCCGGCCTTCAGAATAGGAGGACTGACTAGGATACTGCACCATTCCTTAAGTATTTTAAGTATAGCATAATTAAAGCTTGAAATCTATTTACGAAACTGAGCGCTTTAGTGATCACGCTGACTAAAGTAATGCAATAAATCTAATAAATATGAATCCATCGCATCTGCCTTCTCTAATGCTCTAATTGCTAATTGTTCATATTTTTGCTTTTGTTCTTTTGCACCTTCCAGTCCAAGTAAGTTAGGATAAGTGCTCTTATCATTTTCAAGATCACTACCAACTGGTTTGCCCAATTTTTCTGGATCGCCAATCACATCTAAAATATCATCTTGCACTTGAAAGATTAAACCTAAATAATATGCATACTGATTTAAGTATTGAATGCGTTCTTCATCAATATTTGCTAGGTAAGCACCTGCCGTAATAGCAAATGAAATAAGTTCCCCTGTTTTTAGTTCATGAATTTTCTCCAAGTCAGCTAGCGTTAATTCCTGTTGTTCTCCTTCTGTATCTAGTATTTGTCCGGCAACCATTCCTTCTGCACCACTTGCTTTTGTCAGTGCATGTAATAAAAAAACTTTCTCATCGGTAGATAGTAAATCATCCCCAGCAATGATTTCAAAGCTGTATGTAAGCAAAGCATCTCCTGCTAATATAGCGGTTGCTTCATCAAATTTACGATGATTCGTTAATACACCTCTTCGATAATCGTCATTATCCATTGCTGGTAAATCATCATGAATTAAGGAATACGTATGAATCATCTCTAATGCTACAGCTGCTTTTAATACTTTATTTGATTGTTTAGCGAAAGTATCATAGCTGGCAAACATTAATATAGGTCTTAATCTTTTTCCACCGGCAAATAAGGAATACGTCATGGATGCATGCAAATTACTAGGAATATCTCTTTTTGAAAAAATTGCTTTTAATTGCTTGTCTAATCTGTCTTTTCCTAATGAAATATATGCATTAATATTTCTAGTCATGTCATCTATTCCTCCTGCAATTCAAATGGTTCTTCCTCATTGTTATCATTTAAAATTTGTGTTACCTTTTCTTGTGCTTCTTGTAATTTTTCGTCGCATAGTTTAGATAACTTCATCCCTTCTTGATAATAGTCAATTGCTTTTTCTAGTGGGACATCCTCTTCTTCTAATTTTGCAACGATATCTTCTAGTTTTTTAACCGCTTCTTCAAAGGAAAGTTTTTTCTCATCCATTGTTGTTATCCCTCCGTATTTCATTGACTGTACACTCTAATGAGCCATCGGTTAAACGAATCGACACACGCTCTTCTTCTGTTACATTATCAACCGATTTAATTAATTCGTTCGTTTTGTTATACGTGATGCTAAATCCACGATTCATCGTATGTAATGGATTTAATATCGTTAGCTTTTCGATGTTTGATACTAAATGATGTTGTTTAATCTGCATGATATCATCGATCACTTTAGCTATTCTTTTTTTACTACGTTGAACTTCCTGTATCGTCATTTGGATTCTAGTCCCAGGATGATGATGCTCTAAACGCGTACGATTATGTTGCTGTATATGTTTTTGTTGATTCAGCTTTGTATGTATTGTCGTAATTAACGTATCAGTCATGCGATCAATATATTGTTCTTTTTCATTTAATAAGTGTTTCGGAGAGTGAAATGCATAAGATCCTTGGATTGTCTGAAGTGTTTCTTTTTTCTGCGCCATTTTTAATTGCAATAACTTTGTTAAACGTGCCTTCACATGATGGAGATGCTCTTGTACATCTACTCTTGATGGTACGGCTAGTTCTGCAGCTGCTGTTGGAGTCGGTGCACGTAAATCAGCAACAAAGTCACTAATCGTTTGATCAGTTTCATGTCCAACAGCACTAATAATAGGTATAGAGGATGAAAAAATAGCTCGTGCTACTTCCTCATGATTAAAGCTCCATAAGTCTTCTATCGATCCCCCGCCTCGTCCAACAATAAGTGTGTCATACAATTCGTGTTCATTTGCTAATCGAATTGCCTCTACAATCGAAGCTGCGGATAACTCTCCTTGAACAATTACTGGAATAACAGTAAGTTCTACGGAGCCAAACCGACGTTTAATCGTTGTAATAATATCTCTTACTGCCGCCCCAGTTGGTGAGGTGATAATCCCGATTTTCTTGGGAAAGGATGGGATTTTCCTTTTCTTAGCTTCATCAAACAATCCTTCTTTAGCTAATTTTTCTTTTAATTGTTCATAGGCTAAGTATAACGAACCGATTCCATCAGGTTCCATCGATTGTATATAAAGTTGATATTGGCCATAAGGCTCGAAAACAGAAACATGCCCCTTTACTAACACATTCATGCCATTCTCAGGCATGAATTTCAATGTACGATTATTCCCGGCAAACATAACAGACTGGATTCTTGCTTGATCATCCTTTAATGTTAGATACATATGACCTCGATTATGATGATTAAAATTTGATATTTCTCCTTTTAACCATACTTGTTGTAAATGAGGATCTATATCCATTTTTCGCTTTATATATTTTGTTAAAGCAGTGACTGTTAAATATGAATCAGGCACTTTCATTCCGCCTTTTTGCTGCTTTTATTGTATTTGCTAGAAGCATTGTAATCGTCATAGGTCCGACACCTTTAGGTACAGGGGTAATATAAGATGCAACTTCTTTTACTGCCTCAAAATCAACATCCCCTGTCAATGTACCCTTACTCGTTCGATTGACTCCAACATCGATTACTGCAGCACCTTCTTTAACATAACTTGCATCAATTGCATGCTCTTTGCCCATGGCAACAATTAAAATATCTGCATTTTTAGTGTAGGCATGTAAGTCTTTCGTTCGTGAATGACAATATGTAACAGTAGCATGTTCATTTAATAATAATTGCCCCATCGGCTTACCGACGATATTGCTTCTACCGATTATAACAGCATTACTTCCCGCTATTTCGATATTTTTCGAACGTAACAATGTAATAATTCCGTAAGGAGTACATGGTAAGAATGTGTCTTTACCTACCATCATTCGTCCTATATT
>JAPFCO010000293.1 GCA_026169505.1 Pseudogracilibacillus sp. | reverse complement strand
TATCTATTGAGTATGGAAGCTCTACCTTCCAGTTTTCTTTCATATCTTTTGTATAGGAGATTACTTCATGATTATCTGTATGAACAAAATAATGATCTTCATCTAGAAAAATACTTTTCTCCATCATCTCATCCGTTTCAAAGCGTTCTCCTTCTCCATCATATTCGTTAATTGACACGTATTCAAAGTCTTCTATGGATCCAACAGACTTATCTAATACCTCGTCACTCTCTTGATTTTCTCCATTCTCAGATTCAGCATCTGAACCCGCTTCCTCTTCTCCCGTATCTTCGGAAGTTACAGCTTCGTCCTTACTCACATCTTCCTCATCATTACTAGCACAACCAGTGATAACGAGAATGAGGACTAAAAAAGTCGAATGCAATATATGTTTCATATTGAATACCCCCAGTATATTTGTTATTTATGTATCGACTTTGAACAACTTCTATAAAACAAAAGTGTCCTAAGCATATTTATTTGAACATAAACATGAGAAGTATTATGGCATAATTAGGTAATATGTACAATAGTTAAATAGTGCTATGTTGGTAGTGTAGTTGATTTTGGATTGGAAATGGATGTCTATTATAAGTAGTGGATAAGCTATTTGTTTTCAATAATTATGATTATTTCAAAGAGGGGAAACTCTATAAAAAAAGAGTAGAAAATTTACTCTGAGTACTCCTATTGAGTGGGTAACTATATGATAGGCGTCGTCGAACATGATAGTTATAGTGCTTTCACATTAACTGTAGAAACAAAAGAAGTAAAAGCCTCGACAATATTCAGTTGCAGTGCATCTGTATGATAGTACATCCATGTTTTACGAGTAAGTGGTTCTCCAGAAGCATTGAGTAAAGGTTTGATCGTTAATTCTTCATAAGGTTCTACAACTAATTGCGCTAAAATGCCATAACCAAGTTTGTTTAAAATCATTTCTTTACATGTCTCCACTTGATTCACATAAATATTTGTGTAAGGAGCTTGTTTATATTGATCATACCACCATCGATCAATTGTTGATTTCATGATTGGATCTGTATGATAATCAATTCTAGGTAAAGAAGGTAGTTCTTCCCATTTGAAAGGCCAAGGAGCAGCAACACAGACGTTTTCCTCATAGAGCATTTCTTTACTTTCTCTCCATGAATAGTCTCCCTTAATAAAACCGATATGTACATCGTGATTTAATAATAAACGATACATTTCACTACTCCAGCCAGTGACTACTTGACATTCGATTCCAGGGTGTTCTTGTTGAAACAATCGCAATAATTTGGGCATTTTATTTAAGGCGAAAAAGTTAGAAACACCAACCTTTAATGTGCCTGTTACCATGCTTTTCATATTATTTATTTTTTCCATCATTTGATTCTGTTCATCTATCATTCTTTTAGCATATTTCACTAAGATGATGCCTTCGGGTGTAAATGTAACTCCTCTTCTCCTTCTTAAAACAATTTGCACTCCATAATGGCTTTCGAGTCTTTTTAAACGAGAAGATAACGTAGATTGTGATACATACAGTTTGTCTGCAGCATGCGTTATGTTCTTTGTTTTATCTAGTGTTGCAAGCAATTTCCAATCTTGGTACTCCATTTTATACACCCGCTTTTCCATCTGCCATTGATTTTTCCAATGCCTAGTTATCATTAATATATACTTTAGAAACATGTAAATCAACTTTATAATATACGTAGGAAGGTTTTTGTAAGGGCTTTCCTAAAGAGAGAAGCAAATTAAAGGAGGAGAATGATATTTATGGGTACTACATTTATACCTGGTTTAGAAGGAATCGTAGTCAGTGATACGGAGGTATCGTTGCTTGATACAGAAGAGAAAATGATTGTTATTAGAGGGCACGATTTAATAGAACTTTCTAAGACGAAAAAGTATTTAGATGTTTTACATCTTCTATTAGAAGGCGATTTACCAAGTGAAGATGATTTACATGCATTAATGAATCGTTTTTCCAAAAATCGTACCATTCCGGAAGAGTTAATGCAAATACTTTCATTGTTACCTAAAAAAGCACATCCAATGGATGCACAACGAACAGGAATTTCGGTGTTAGCAAACTTTGATGAGCAAATCGATGATCGTTCTGCCGAGATTAATAAGCAACGAGCATTTACATTGTTAGCACAATTACCAACACTTACAGTTAATAGCTTTCGAATTTTAAATGACCAAAAAGTTATTGAACCACGAGATGATTTATCCTACAGTGCGAACTTTCTTTATATGATCACAGGAGATATTCCATCAAAGTTAGAAGAGGAAATATTCGATAAGTCGCTTTTACTATATAGCGAGCATGAGATGCCTAACTCTACTTTTACAGCACGTGTGATAGCTTCGACTAATGCTGATTTATATGGTGCTTTAACTGGAGCAGTAGCATCTCTTAAAGGTAATTTGCATGGCGGTGCTAATGAAGCAGTAATGTATTTACTGAACGAAGCTGGAACTGTTGAGAAGTTTTCCGAGCTCCTTTATAAAAAAATACAAAACAAAGAAAAAATTATGGGATTTGGTCATAGGGTGTATATGAAACAAATGGATCCCCGTGCATTAATAATGAAGGAATCTTTAGAGCAGCTTTCTAATAGGGATGGAGATTCGACATTGCTAGAAATGTGTGAAAAAGGTGAGGAGATCTTGCTGGAAGAGAAAGGATTGTATCCAAATTTAGATTATTATGCGGCACCAGTTTATTGGAAGTTAAAAATTCCAATACCACTTTATACACCCATTTTCTTTAGTTCAAGAACGGCAGGTTTATGTGCCCATGTTATCGAACAGCATGAAAATAATCGAATTTTTAGACCGAGGGTTAATTATGTAGGGAAGCAGTATAAATAAAGGTACAACTGGCAGGTTGTACGACTGCTTCCAGTTAACAATTACTATAAACATTATACCAACTATTTGAGAGAAAGGAAGAATAATGTGTTACAAACGAATGAGCGACAAAAGATAGATCAATTAATAGAGGATATAACAGAATATGTATTAAATAAAGAGATTACTAGTGAGGAAGCATATACGACAGCTAAGTATGTATTACTGGATACGATTGGATGTGGCATTCTAGCATTAAATTATCCAGCATGTACAAAATTATTAGGTCCGACTGCTCCAGGCACAATTGTCCCAAATGGAGTTAATATTCCAGGAACAAAAGACGTGCTAGACCCTGTGAAAGGTGCATTTGATATAGGGGTAATGATCCGTTGGCTAGATTATAATGATACATGGTTAGCAGAAGAGTGGGGACACCCATCCGATAATTTAGGCGGTATTTTAGCCGTCGCAGATTATATTAGTCGGACACGTATCGCGAATGGAAAGGAACCATTAGTTGTACATGAG
>JAPFCO010000332.1 GCA_026169505.1 Pseudogracilibacillus sp. | reverse complement strand
CCCTTTTATCGTTTTTGTATATTATAATGAAATTAACTTTCAACTAAAATTGTTAATGAAATATGGTTACAATTAACATACTGTATTCATCCACACTGTGAATAAACATCACTAATAATCTAGAATACCATAATAATGATAAAAAATAAACTTATCAACATGTGTATAAGTTTATTTTTTACTTTGATTGGTGTATAATACCAAAGGCTTTAAAATTTACCACCCTATAATATATATTAGAAAAGAGGAATGAGTATGAAAAGATTATTAACTATTGTTTTCGTTAGTCTTTTAGCAATTGGACTTATTGCTTGTAGTAATGAACAAGCTGAAGAAAATAATCAATCTACTGACAATGTAGAATCAGACATAGAATCAGAAATTTCATCAGAAGAAGTTACCGAAGAAGAAGAGAATAAGAATGAAAATCAAAGTTCTCATAAAGATATTACGGAATATGAAGAAGCTACAGCTATTGAAGATAATGTTGATATAAACGATATGGACGTAGAAGTTAAAACAGATAATCAAAATAAGCGGGTGCTATTATTTTCAAGTGATGATAACGTGATGTATAAGACTGTTTATGTTAAAAATAAGCAGCGTTTAAAAATTATTAATATACATGAAGATAAAGGACAAATTTTTAACGAAATTATCAAAGTAGATGGAACAAATGAAAAAGAAGAAAGTAGTGAAAAAACAAATTCTCCTGATAATATAACGGATTATGAAGAAACTACAAGTATTGAAGATAATATTGACATAACTGATATGGATGTAGAAGTTAAAACAGATAACCAAAATAATCGTGTTTTATTATTTTCAGATGATGATGAAGTAATGTATAAAACAATTTATGTGAAAAAGAAGCAGCGTTTGAAGATTATTAATATACATGAGGACAAAGGACAAATTTTTAACGATACGATTTAAATAAAAAAACGTATGGGATCATCATAACTGATATGCTCCCTCTAAAGTAGACACTGAAATAATAAAACTACTTTAGAGGGGGCATTTTTGTGCGTTCAAACAGTAAACATACTACTAAAGAATTGGAACAGTATATTGATCTCTATATTAACGTAGGAATTAGTTATAGAGTGTTGTGTGAAAGATACGGATTATTATTATCAGATGCTCATTTTTATGATAAGGTTTTAAGATATCAAGACCATGGTCTTGCGGGAATTCAATCATCTACAACTAACAATCATTACAGTAAAAAATTTAAACATGCTGTCGTTATGCAGCACCTGGAAGAAGGTGCGACTATTGGTGGATTAGCTCGTAAATATAATATTCCATCTGTTAGTACTGTGAGAAATTGGGTAATCAAGTATACTAAGGGTAAAGACTTCAGAGTTTATTCTGAAAAATCCGAGGTGTATACAATGACAGGTAAACAAACAACACATGAAGAAAAAATCGACATTGTCAATGATTATTTAAACAATAATTTGTCTTATAAAGAAGCTGCTGAAAAATACAACATTTCTTATAATAATATTTATTCGTGGGTACAAAAATATAAAGAACACGGTCCGGACGGACTCGTTGACGGAAGAGGTAGACGTAAACCAAACACTATTCAAACGGATGAAGAAAAATTAAAAACTGAAATAGCTGCTTTAAAAGCACGTAATGAATATTTAGAAACCGAGAACGCTGCGCTAAAAAAGTTGAAAGAAGTGGAAAGAGAGTTGATGTTACGCAAACGAAATACGAAGCAGAATATCAAACGATAAAAAGACTTGGGAAGCAAGGATTTAAAGTAACGCTCCTATGTGAATCTTTAGGAGTCAGTCGTGCTGGATTCTACAAGTGGATCAATCGTAAACCAACGAAATCTGAGAAACGCTTAAGGAGTCTTATCAAGTTAATTCAACACGTTTATCATAACCATAAAGGGATTTATGGTTATCGACGAATCACAATTTATCTTAATCATTTTTTAAATGCAAAAGTTAATCATAAATGTGTTTATCGTTTAATGCGATTACTAGAGATAAAGGCGGTTATACGTCGGAAACGCTATAATTATAAACCTCATTCTCCACAACATATAGCGGAGAATGTACTTGATAGAGCATTTGATGATGATTATGAAGCAATGCAAGTTTTATTAACTGATATCACTGAATTTAAATATGGAAACAACTCAAAAGCATATTTAAGTGCAATATTGGATTATGGTGCCAATAAAATTGTCGCCTATAAACTATCTAATCGTAATAATAATGCTTTAGTGAATGACACTGTCAATCAAATCAACGATTTAATTTTACCAGGAGAAACCCTGTTACACAGTGATCGAGGTTTTCAATATACATCGAATGATTTCAAGAGGTATATTGAAGAACATCAAATTATTCAAAGTATGTCTCGCGTTGGAAAGTGTATAGATAATGGACCAATGGAGCATTTCTGGGGAATTATTAAAGAAGAGATGTATCGATTAACTACCTATGAAACATTTGAAGAATTAGTAGAAGATATCAAACAGTATATCGAATTTTATAATAACAAGCGTGTCACTTTAAATATGGGATTGAAGATCCCATCATAAGGAAAACCATGTATGCATATGCATACATGGCTCAAAAATGTTTGTTTATTTTCCTGTCTACTTGACAGGGGG
>JAPFCO010000026.1 GCA_026169505.1 Pseudogracilibacillus sp. | reverse complement strand
TTTAAGGCGCTTAAACATCACCCTACATCTCCTCTCTGAAATAAGAAAAGCAACTTGAGTGCAACCGATCCAATCCCTATTATCTATATTATAATATGAAATCAACTATATTGGAATAAATATCACCTTATTTTGCATAACTATTACAAAATAGGACGTCTCTAACATTATTTTTGACCATTAAACGGTTATTATACGTGCTGTTGCCAAAGCATTTTATAAAAATGTTATGATACTGAAGTATATATCAACTTGTGGGGGTGAAAAGAAAACAAGGTTGGGAAGGATCATAAAAAACAACAAGGTCAATTAGGATCGACTTTGTTGTTAGTTATCTATCATTATTCAATTATTTTTGCATTTTCTGGTACATAGAAAGGATTATCCTTATTGATATGATCGTAAAACATAATGCCGTTTAAATGGTCAATCTCATGTTGGAGGACGACAGCAGGGTACCCTTTGAATCTAACCTTGATTTCGTTACCATCCATGTCATAAGCTCTGATTGTAATACGAGCATAACGTACAACATTACCTTCAATTTGTTCATCAACTGACAGACAACCTTCTCCACCATTTAAATAAGTCATCTCAACAGAGTGACTAATGATCTTAGGATTTACTAATTGATAATTATATAATTTATCTTCGTATTCGAAGTGAATGACGATAAAACGTTTATTAATACCAAGTTGGGGAGCGGCAAGCCCGACGCCTGCACGTAATTGATGTTTTTCTGCTATTTCTTCATCTTGGCTATTTAATATAAATGTTTTCATATCATCTAATAATTTTTTATCTTCAGTAGATAATGGGAAGTTTACTTCACTTGATTTCTTCCTTAATGCAGGATGACCATCTCGTACAATATCATTCATTAATAACATAATAAATACTCCTATCTTTCATCACATACTATTTCCTAACTATATATTAACATAATTATTAAGAAACATTCATATATTTGCTACTGAAAAATAGTTTAAAAATGTGTATGATAGTAGTACTACTATTATATGGTAAAGGGAGACTAGTGGAATGAAAAAGTGGATACATGTAAGTGTCATTATATTATTAAGTATTTTCATTACAGCTTGTAACAAAAATGAGGATAGTGTAACAGAAGAAATTAATGAACATATTGAAGATACAGTCGAAATAGAATTACAGTTCGAGGAGAGTCAAGAAAAGATTTCCAAGTTAGAAGAAGAAGATGAGGAAATATATGAAGAGATAATTCAACTTGGATCAGAGGATTATGATAAAATCGTGGCGCTGTCTGAACAAGCGGTAGAATTATTGGAAGAACGAACAGAAATTGTTGAATTAGAAAAGGAAAGTATTGAGACTGCAAAAGAAGAATTCATCAAAATTGAACCATTAATTGAAGAAGTTGATGACGATAGTCAGCAAGACAACATACAAAAGATGTATGAGTCGATGATTGCTCGTTATGATTCTTACGATGATGTATATGATAATTATATGGAATCAGTTCGTTTAACGAAAGAATTATATGTTTTATTAAAAGATGAAGCGTTTCAAGAAAATGAAGTGTACGGACTTATATCCGATGTAAATGATAGTTATGATGATGTGGCTGATGCTTTCGAAACCTTCAACAAGGAAACTAGTTCATTTAATCATTTAAAACAAATTTATTATGAAGATGTAACGGAAGAATAATTATGAAAGAAGTTAAATCATATGATTTAACTTCTTTTTTTAGGGTATAAATAAAGTGTACGTCTTTTTGTTGTGTGCTATGACAGAAAGTAAAGAACTCCTTCTACTAGTACAGTTTAACAAACAGACTATAACAGATGCCGAAAAAGCTAATAATATATGTAAATAAAATATATTATTTATAGTTAAATCAATTTAAACCATTGACCCGTAACGTGTATTGGGTTAAACTATACATATGTCCAAGTGTACTATTTAAATATATTCAAATAGTGTAACAGGATGAAACGGCAAGCTAATTGCGTTGTTCAAAGTAGATAGTAAAAAATTAAACATATAAGTAGGGAAGGAAGGGTGACAACTGTGAAACATAATTTAGAAGAGATAGAAAGTAAGTTTGAAATGTTTCAAGTGTTAAATGAAGAAGGAAAGGTCGTCAACAAGGAATTTGAACCAGATCTTTCTGATGAGGACTTAAAAGAGTTAATGAAACGTATGGTATATACTCGCGTATTGGACCAGCGTTCGATTGCATTAAACCGCCAAGGGAGATTAGGGTTTTATGCTCCAACTGCGGGGCAGGAAGCGTCACAAATAGCAAGTCATTTTGCTTTGGAAAAAGAAGACTTTTTATTACCGGGCTATCGCGACGTTCCGCAAATGATTTGGCATGGATTGCCTTTATATAAAGCTTTTTTATTCTCGAAAGGCCATTATCATGGTAATCAAATGGATGATGTACAAACGCTAAGCCCACAAATTATTATTGGTGCCCAATATGTCCAAGCGGCAGGGGTCGCACTCGGTATGAAATTGAGAAACAAAAAGAATGTGGCGGTCACGTATACGGGTGACGGCGGAACATCACAAGGAGATTTCTACGAAGGTATTAACTTTGCTGGAGCATATGAGGCACCTGCAATCTTCTTCATTCAGAATAACTATTTTGCTATATCGGTTCCTGTTGAAGAGCAGACTAGAGCCAAAACATTAGCACAAAAAGCGGTTGCCGCTGGAATAGAAGGATATCAAGTAGATGGTATGGATCCTTTAGCAGTATATGCAATCACGAAATATGCACGCGAAAAAGCTATCGAAGGTGGCGGTCCGACACTTGTTGAAACATTAACATACCGCTATGGCCCACATACAATGGCGGGGGATGACCCGACAAGATATCGTACAGATGACCTTGATTCAGAGTGGGAGAAAAAGGATCCGATTGTCCGTTTCCGCGCTTATTTAGAAGAAAAAGGATTATGGTCGGAAGAAGCAGAGAATGAAATAATTGAAGAAGCAAAAGAAGATATTAAACAAGCAATGAAAGATACAGATGCATATCCGAAACAAAAAGTAACGGAATTGATTGAGCATATGTATGAAGAACTACCCCAAAACTTAGCTGAGCAACTAGAGGAATATAGAGAAAAGGAGTCGAAGTAAGATGGCACAAATGACAATGATTCAAGCAATTACAAATGCGATGCACACAGAATTAAAAAATGACGATAATGTGCTTGTGTTCGGCGAAGACGTTGGAAAAAATGGCGGTGTTTTCCGAGCAACTGAAGGTTTACAGAAAGAGTTTGGTGAAGACCGTGTTTTTGATACGCCGTTAGGAGAGTCAGGAATTGGTGGCTTATCAATTGGATTAGCTTTACAAGGTTTTCGTCCAGTTCCAGAAATTCAATTTTTTGGTTTCCTATTTGAAGTAATGGATTCAATTAGTGGCCAAATGGCGAGAATGCGTTATCGTTCTGGTGGGACAAATGCAGCGCCAATTACAGTTCGTTCTCCGTTCGGTGGTGGAGTTCAAACACCTGAATTGCACGCTGATTCACTAGAAGGACTAATGGCACAACAACCGGGGTTGAAAGTTGTCATCCCTTCTACTCCTTATGATGCAAAAGGGTTACTCATATCAGCTATTCGCGATAATGATCCGGTGATCTTTTTAGAACATATGAAATTGTATCGTTCATTCCGGGATGAAGTACCTGAAGAAGCATATACAATTGAAATTGGTAAAGCAGATGTGAAACGTGAAGGAAAAGATGTGACACTGATAGCTTATGGAGCGATGGTACATGCTAGTTTGAAAGCTGCTGAAGAGCTGGAGAAAGACGGTATTGAAGCAGAGGTCATTGATTTACGAACGATTTCGCCAATTGATATCGAAACGATTATAGCATCAGTCGAGAAAACAAACCGTGTCGTTGTCGTTCAAGAAGCACAGCGTCAAGCGGGAATCGCAGCTAATATTGCTGCAGAAATTCAAGAAAGAGCAATCTTGCACCTAGAGGCTCCAGTATTACGTGTAACTGCTCCTGACACGGTTTATCCATTTGCAGCAGTAGAAAATGATTGGTTACCAGACCATGAAGATATTATAGAAAAAGTACAAGCAGTATTAAACTTTTAATTGTAAAGAGGTAAAAGGAGGTAAATATAGTGGCATTTGAATTTAAGTTACCAGATATTGGAGAAGGAATTCATGAAGGTGAAATTTTAAAATGGTTCGTTAAAGAAGGCGAACATATTGAAGAAGATGATCCTTTATGTGAAGTTCAAAATGACAAAGCAGTAGTAGAAATTCCATCACCTGTAGAAGGAGAAGTATTGGAAATTCATGTTCAAGAAGGGGAAGTTGCTATAGTAGGTGACCCACTTATTAAAATTGACGCTGAAGGACATGAAACAGATGAGGAAGAAGCACAGCCGACTGAAGAACCTGAAGTAAAGGCTGAAGAAGAGACGAAGACAGAAGCAAAGACAACTGATGCGGATGATCAGCCAACAGGTCAAGCTACAACAACAGATTCTAGCAAACGAGTAATTGCAATGCCGTCTGTTCGTAAATATGCACGTGAACAAGAAGTGAATATTCAAGAAGTATCAGGAAGCGGTAAAAATGGTCGAGTACTAAAAGAAGATGTTGATGCATTTGCATCGGGCGATCAAAAAGTAGCCTCTGAAGATACGGGTACAGTAGAAACGACAACAACAGAAGAAGAAAAATCAGCTCCAGTCATTCAAGGGGAGTATCCCGAATCTCGAGAGAAAATGAGTGGCATTCGTAAAGTGATTGCAAATGCGATGGTAAACTCGAAAACGAAAGCTCCACATGTCACATTAATGGATGAAGTAGATGTGTCAGCATTAGTTGAGCATCGTAAACGTTTTAAAGAAGTAGCTGCAGAACAAGATATTAAATTAACGTATTTACCATATGTTGTAAAAGCATTAATTTCTGCATCGAAGAAGCATCCAATGCTAAATGCAATGTTGGATGATGAGACAGATGAAATTGTGCATAAACATTATTATAATATTGGTATTGCAGCTGACACGGAGCGAGGTTTAGTTGTTCCAGTAGTGAAAGATGCAGACCGTAAGTCTATTTTTGAAATCTCCGCTGAGATAAATGAGTTGGCAGAAAAAGCTCGTGATGGTAAACTAACAGCTGAGGAGATGAAAGGTGCTTCAAATACAATTTCAAATATTGGATCTGCTGGTGGACAATGGTTCACACCAGTTCTAAATTATCCGGAAGCGGCAATTTTAGGTATCGGTCGGATTGCTGACAAGCCAATTGCTCGTAATGGTGAAGTTGTAATTGCTCCGGTATTAGCTTTATCACTTTCATTCGATCACCGAATTATTGATGGAGTTGTTGGACAAGAAGCATTAAATCAAATCAAAAGATTATTACATGATCCACAATTAATTATGATGGAGGCGTGAGGAAATGGTAGTAGGGGATTTTCCAATTGAAGTAGATACGTTAGTAGTGGGCGCGGGCCCTGGAGGATATGTTGCAGCTATTCGTGCGGCACAATTAGGTCAGAAAGTAACAATTGTTGACAAAGGTGCCTTAGGTGGTACATGCCTAAACGTAGGATGTATTCCTTCAAAAGCATTAATCCAAGCGGGACATTTAGCAGATGCTGCAAAAGGTAATGATGATCTTGGGATTACGACAGAAAATGTCTCAATAGACTTTGCTAAAGTACAAGATTGGAAAGGTAGCGTTGTTAACCGTCTTACTTCAGGGGTAGAAGGTCTTTTAAAAGGAAACAAGGTAGATATTGTTAAAGGTGAAGTATACTTTGTTGATAATAACAATGTAAAAGTAATGGATGAGAAAGATTCACAAACATATACGTTTAAAGATTGTATTATCGCAACAGGCTCATCACCAATAGAAATTCCGAGTTTCCCATTTTCAGATAGAGTGCTCGATTCTACGGGTGGTTTAGCATTAAAAGAAATTCCAGAAAGCCTTGTCGTTATAGGCGGAGGATATATCGGGACAGAGTTAGGTTCGGCATATGCGAACTTTGGTACAAAAGTAACAATCGTAGAGGGTGCAGAAGATATTTTAGCTACTTTCGAAAAGCAAATGCGCTCTGTTGTTAAAAAACGCTTAAAGAAAAAAGGTGCTGAAGTTGTAACAAATGCTTTAGCAAAAGGCGTAGAAGAAACAGATAAAGGTGTTAAAGTTACATACGAAGTTAGTGGTAAGGAAGAAACAGTTGAAGCTGACTACGTATTAGTAACAGTTGGACGTAAACCAAATACGAGTGAACTTGGCTTAGAACAAGTAGGTATTGAAATAGATGACAAAGGGCTTGTGAAAATTGACAAGCAGTGTCGTACTAATGTGGAGAATATCTATGCAATTGGTGATATCGTTGAGGGACTACCTCTAGCTCATAAAGCTTCTTATGAAGGTAAGGTAGCAGCAGAAGCTATTAGCGGTCAAAAATCTGAAATTGATTATATCGGTATGCCAGCAGTAGTATTCTCTGATCCTGAGATGGCTTCAGTTGGTTATACGGAACAGGAAGCAAAAGATGAAGGAATCGATATGAAAGCTTCTAAATTCCCATTTGCGGCGAATGGTAGAGCACTATCATTAAATGATACAGAAGGTTTCTTAAAATTAATTACACGTAAAGAAGATGGGCTAGTAATTGGTGGTCAAATTGTAGGACCTAATGCCAGTGATATGATTGCAGAAATTGGATTAGCAATTGAAGCAGGTATGACTGCTGAAGATATTGCATTAACTGTACATGCGCATCCAACATTAGGTGAAATTACAATGGAAGCTGCTGAAGTTGCTTTAGGTACACCAATTCATATGCTATAAAATAAACGTTATTATAAAGGTTGTCAAGAATTCAATTCTTGGCAACCTTTTTTTTGATCACACAACCGAATCAATTTCATAGTTACAAAAAAACAGCTACGACGCTATAATATGTCGTTAGGAAATTACTTCTATTTCACAATAAACATAGACTGTGCATTAAATTTAGTTATACTCTTTGCCATCGTTTCGGAACAACTCGCGGGCTTCTCCTGTATCATTTTGGAGGATATTGTTATCTCCGCACTTTTATATCGAAATAAACTTAAAACTACGTCACGGTATCCGTCAACTCTGATAATTAAAAATAGCAATATAAATGAAATAGCATTTGACTCAATTCTGTTGATGTACTTAGCAGTATTTTTTAAAACAAGTGTTGTAAAATCAAGAAATAACACAAAGATTTAATGTGATACACTATTTAAACCTTGACCTTCTCATTGTGTCATACTATAATATAGTTATAAGTTTGAATATGAACATTATAACTGCTGAGGAGTTGGATGGATTGGGTACAATTATTTGTAAAGATTGTCATGAAATTATCAACCACTATGAAGAAGAAAAAGTAACAACGCTTTATGCTACTTGCCCTAATTGCAATACTCAAACTAAATAAATATGAATGATAAAAGAAAATTAACCTAATATGAAAAGCCCTTATCGTGTCAATCTTGAAAAGATTGACACGATAAGGGCTTTTATGTTTTGTGCCAAATTAAGAGATGCACGATTAAAAGCAGGTGAATCATCGGGTGAACGATTTGTAACGAGTTGATTTTTGCCGACAGTTACTTTCTCATCAATAATATGAGCTCCTACGTAATCCAGATTGACATGAATGGATTATCCAATCTGTCATTTTACGTCCTTCAAGCGATTTTGCCGTTAAAAGAAGCCGTAGACCGTGACAAATTGTAAATTCAGGCTTATCTGTGGTCATAAAAGCTTTGCCACACTCGACGAAACGTTCATCTGCGCGGAGAATATCTCGTGAGAAACCTCCTGGAATAAATAGTGCATCATTATAATCCCATTAATTCAAGAAGTTCATTGTCATTAATAATAAGGTCCTTTAGCGTATATTGATCAAGGACGTGAAAGAATGCCTCTAAAGCTTCGTGAAGTGCATGTTTTAACCGACAGGCGGGAGAGATGATGCAATGATTGCTCTGATGGTTGAAGCATTCTAATAAATCAAAATCCTGCTCTAGACGACGAACAATTTCACCAACATTAATATCTTCTGGATTCTTAGCTAATCGTATTCCGCCATATCTCCCGCGAATCGTTTCAATCAATCCTTGTTTATTTAATTCAAACACAATTTTCCCCAAATGATTTTCAGAAATCGAAAATATCTCTGAAATTTCTTTAATACTAGTAAGCTCTCCGTTCGACTTCATTCCAGCAAAAATGAGAACGCGTAAGGAATAATCTGTATATTTTTTTAGTTGCATGCGAATCTCTCCAAACGTCAATAAATTGTAATATTTTCAGTTAATTTACCTATAAATACTATGATAACATTAAATATAAGTTAAAGATGTATTTTTGATACATGTTTAAAACTAAAAGATTTAGTAACTTGTTGTACTTGTATGATGATGTACCCAAAATAATTTAAGGAGTGTCAAAAAGATGCAAACAACAACACAATTAGACAACGAAGTAATTAAGATTGTTAAATCAACTGTGCCAATTATTGAGGAACGAGGGGATGAAATTACTAGTTCTTTTTATAAGCTCATGTTCGAAAATCATCCAGAATTAAAAAATATTTTCAATCAAACGAATCAGCAAAAAGGTGCTCAATCTAAAGCGCTTGCTAATGCTGTTTATGCTGCGGCTGCTAATATTGATCAATTAGAAGCTATACTACCAGCAGTTCAACCAATCGCCGAAAAACATCGTAGTTTAAATATAAAACCGGAACATTATCCCATTGTAGGTAAACACTTATTATTAGCGATGCGGAATGTCTTAGGCGAAGAGGTAGCAACAGATAAGGTTATTCATGCTTGGGAGAAGGCATATAATGAAATCGCTAATGTATTTATTGGAATTGAGAAAAGTAAATATGAACAAACGAAAGAGGCCATTGGAGGATGGGT
>JAPFCO010000301.1 GCA_026169505.1 Pseudogracilibacillus sp. | reverse complement strand
TTTTGTTGTGTTGCTTGGTCTTTCGAACTGTACTTCTCTTGTAATTCCTTTATCTGTGGCTGGATTGTTTGCATAGCCATTGTACTTTTAACTTGTTTAACGTTCAGCGGAACTAAAAACAAGCGTACAATCAATGTAACAACGACAATTGCTAACCCATAACTTCCATTAAACAGATTTGCGAAATATATAATGACAGTTGATAATGGATACACAAAATACTTATTCCAGAATCCAGTACTTTCTACGTTAATTGGTTCATTTATTTGCATACATCCCGATAGTACAACAGTAAGTATTAATAACGAGATGAGTAAAAATATGTTTTTCTTGTTTTTCATTCTTTTTCCTCCTGCATCCTTAGGCATCCTTTTTTAGAACTCCTCTTTTAATTAAATTCAATTGTAAAGTGAAATTCTTTAGAGCTTCTTCACTTGATAAATTGTGAGCAAATTTCACTATAATATTTTGAAACATTAATGTTATTGTAATTTGAAAGATATGAAATAAATCTTCTTCATTTAAAAGGTTTAATTTTTCTGTATCGATTAATCCTTTCAAGTGAATAAAATGTTGGCGGAAATCGTGATAATCAACATTATGTTTGAACGATTCTTCTGTTCGATAATTCATATTTAAGAAGACATTGCGAAAGAAATCACTTTCTTTTTCGTCATCCGTCATATTTAAAATAGAACGATAAAGATCTGAGAGAGCCATCATGATATTGCCATCATGCTTTTCTAAATCAGAGAGGAATCTTTCCCATAAGTCGTTGCCTTGTTTATCTAACAAATAAAAATACAAATCATTTTTATCTTCAAAATATTGGTAAAAACTACCTCGTGGAATATCAGCTTCTTTCACAATATTTGCAATTGAAGCTTCGTAAAGTGGAACACGTGAGAACTCCGTTTTAGCAGCTCGAATTAGCGTTTCTCGTTTTTCATTAGGTAAATTAAAAAAGGTTTGTTTAGGCACTGCTGTATCCTCCCTATTAAATATATGACAATATAATACCTTCAATATTGCGTCTATATAACGAATATGAGAGAATATAAGAAGATGTCACCAATAGCAATAAAATGACACCCTGTCATATGTTCCTTGAATAGTATAAGTGACACAGTGTCATATGTCAATAATGATGTTGAATTGTCACAAAATGTTCACGAACTAATTCATAAAACTATTATCTGAAAAATATTAGCATGGCATGAATTAAATTGGTTTATTTGCTTGAATAATAGATTCCGATAACATTCCTTCTAAATTTCCTTTATGTATCGAGCCTACAACAATATTATGAACTCCATATGAACGATTAAAAAAATTCAAATCATATTATTTAATCGATGGCAGAATAAACATAGCAAGGTTTATGGAGTGCATCGATTGAATGTATCATTTAATTGTGCACAATTTAGTTAAACTGGATAAAAGAATGACTACTTGAGGAAGTGATGAACATCGAAGATGAGGATCTGATCTTAGAAAGACAGTTGAGCTTTATTTTGTATGTATGCTCCAAAGAAACGATTCGTCGTTATCAACCTTACTTAGAACAATTAAATATAACTTATACACAATATTTAGTATTACTTGTTTTGTGGAATGGAGATAATATCCCTGTTAATGAACTTGGAAAAAGACTCTATCTAGATTCTGGGACTTTAACTCCGATGTTGAAAAAATTAGAAATGAAAAATTTGATCAAAAGAATTCGGGATACAATTGATGGACGAAATGTGTTAGTTCAATTAACGGATGAAGGTAGAGAGATGAGAGAACAGGCGAAGGATATTCCCAAAACTATATTAGATGAAACAGGAATCCCTATAGATGAAGCGACAGAAATGATTGATAAATTAAATCGTATTTTACAAAAAGTGAAATAGTGAACAAGCTGGTAAGGATAGATGTTATCTCAACAATGCTTTCGTAACTGAAAAAAAGTTACGGAAGCATTGTTATTTTTATAGAAGCAATAACATTGACGACTCATCACTTGATGTGTAAACTGATAGTAAGAGAAGGGGGAACTTCTAGTGAAAAATAATACACGTGGTTCACTCATATGGTTGAGAATCATGCGATTTACGCATCAAAGTAATTTGCTTTCAAATGATTTTTTAAAACAATTTGATTTAACAACAGCTCAATTTGATGTACTAAATCAAATTTCAGCATTTGGTCCATTGACACAAGGGGAATTAGCTAAGCGCGTTACAGTTACACAAGGTGGTATATCACGTATGCTTTCCCGTTTAGAAATAGATCAATTAATTATACGTGAACAAGATTGGAAAACAAAAACGATTTCTTTAACGAAAAAAGGACAGGAAAAATTGGCTACAGCGTTCGAAGCACAATTAGCTTTTCAATCATCTTTTTTTGAAGAAACATTATCAAAAGAGGATCAGAAGGTTCTTTTATCCTTACTATCAAAAGTACAAAAATATAGTGAAGAAAAAATGAATGAAAAGTGATTTATTGCTTGAACTTAGTCAATTTCATAATAGGTATTTATCTCTACACCACTACAGGTTGTGGCTTGGTAATTATGAAATTGACTCAATTAAATAATTGAAAAGGAAGGATATTATATGTATCAAATTCCAGGGCACCATCATATTTCGATGATGACAAAAGATGTGAATGAAAATAATTATTTATATCAAAAAACTATGGGACTTAGACGTGTGAAAAAAACAGTAAACCAGGATGATCCTACGATGTATCATTTGTTTTATGGTGATCGAGTTGGAAGTCCAGGGACGGAATTGACATTCTTCGGGATGCCGTATATCGGAAACACGTATCGGGGAACAAATGCGATTACAAGAATTGGTTTACTCGTACCATCAGATGCAAGCTTAACGTATTGGCAAGAGCGTTTTGAAACATTTGATGTAACATACACGAATGAAATAACGAAGTATGCTGGACGTAAAGCACTTCACTTTGAAGATCGTGATGGTTTACGCCTTGTGTTATTAGTTGCGAATGGCGAGAAGGCGACGTTTTGGGAACAATGGGAAAAGTCCGATGTACCAATGGAACATCAAATACTTGGCATAGGACCGGTTGAAATGACGGTGCGTCGTTTAGAGAAATTAACAAATACGTTAACCGATCTGTTTGGTTATGTGGAAAAAACGCGTACAGATGAAGAAGTTGTTTTTCAATCGATTACAGGAGAAGTTTTTGGGGAAATTGTTGTAAGACAATTAGAAGGTAAAAGTGAAAAGCCTGGGAGAGGGAGTGTTCATCACTTAGCTATCCGTGTGAAAAACGGTGAAGAGTTAGCATATTGGGATGAACAAGTGAAAAAGTGGGGCTTTGATTCAACAGGAATTGTTGATCGCTATTATTTTAAAAGTTTATATTTTAGAGAATCAAATGGTATTGTTTTTGAAATCGCAACAGATGGACCAGGTTTTACAATTGACGGGGATATCGAAACATTAGGTGAAACATTAGATTTACCACCATTTTTAGAAGGTAGACGAACGGAAATAGAAGCTAAATTACAGCCTATTGAGGAGGTATAGTTATGGAACAATATCGCATAGATGAAAAAGAAGGAATGGAATTTGGACTTTATTCGCTAGGTGATCATATTACGAACCCGTTAACAGGGAAAAGAATTTCAGCACAGCAACGTATCAATGAATTAATTGAAGCTGGAAAATTAGCGGAACAAGCTGGAATAGATGTTTTTGGAGTTGGTGAAAGTCATCAAACTTATTTTACTTCACAAGCACATACGGTCATTTTAGGAGCTTTAGCTCAAGCGACAAAGACAATTAAATTAACTAGTTCTGCATCAGTGTTGAGTGTTGCTGATCCAGTTCGGATCTATGAAGACTTTTCTACCATTGATTTAATCTCGAATGGACGTGCAGAAATCGTTGCGGGCCGAGGTTCTAGAGTAGGCGCATACCAATTACTAGGTGTCGATCTACAAGATTACGAAGATATTTTTGAAGAAAAATTAGCTTTATTGAAACAATTAAATGATGAGGAGCGAATTACTTGGCAAGGAGAATATCGTGCTCCTTTAGAAAATCAAGAAATTTTGCCACAACCTAAGGAAGGTAAATTGCCGATTTGGCGTGCGGTAGGTGGACCACCTGCTAGTGCGATCAAAGCAGGATATATGGGAATGCCAATGATGCTAACTACATTAGGTGGCCCAGCAATTAATTTCCGTGCTTCAGTAAAGGCATATCGTGTTGCAGCAGAAAACAGTGGCTATGATCCAAATACGTTACCAATAGGTACAACGAGTTTATTTTATGTAGCTGATACGACACAAGAAGCTTTACAAGGAATGTATCCGCATATTGATAATGGTTTTAAAGCGATTCGCGGATCAGGCTATCCGAAACAACAATTTGCACAGGCGCCGGATTATCGTGATGCATTAATGGTAGGTAGTACTGAAGAAATTATTGAAAAAATATTGTATCAACATGAATTGTTTGGTATGCAACGCTTTTTAGCGCAAATTGATTTTGGTGGGGTACCATTTGAAAAAGTGATGAAAAATATCGATTTGATCGGTGATAAAATTATCCCTGCAATTAAGAAGCATACGAAAAAATAAGGAGGTTTATAATTGATGAAAATAGCTATTGTATCAGGGTCCATTGTAGGTTCTAAGACGAAGACCGCAATGTTAGAAATTGCAAAAATGGTTAAAGAAAAGTATCCTGAACATGAAGTTACAATGCTTGATTTAACAGAATATAATCTGCAATTTAGCGATGGACGCAATTTTTTTGAATATGAAGGAGATACGAAGTACGTCACAGAAACAGTGATGGAAGCAGACGCAATTATTATTGGTACGCCGATATTTCAAGCATCGATTCCAGCAACATTAAAAAACATATTCGATTTACTGCCAGTAAATGCATTTCGTGATAAAATAGTAAGTATATTTGTTACAGCAGGATCAGCTAAACATTATTTAGTCGTTGAACAACAGCTTAAACCCATTCTATCTTATATGAAAGCACATATTGTTCCGACTTATGTTTATATGGAAGAACATGATTTTCATCGCAAAGAAATCGTCAATGACGATGTCCTCTTTCGTATGGAGCGCTTAGTGAATGATACGATTCGCACGACAGAAGCATTTGAAATCATTCGAGAAAAAGAAGATGCAATGTATGATTTTTAATGTATAATAGTTGGGATGGTATATTTTTAGGAGGTTTTTCAAGTAATGTCTACCTTACAATTTTACATTCGTCACAATGCGAATTTTCTACGTGATAAATTTATTCTTGTTTTTAAAAGTGACGAAGCAAGGGATTATTTCGAACAAGCATTAAAAGGCAGTCATTTTGAAGAGGTATCAAGTAGTCAAGCGGAACATGCAGCCCGAATAGGAATTAATGGCAAAATTATATCGTATGGATATACGACTCGGCTAACAGAGAAAGAAATGAAACAATTAAGTACAATGGATTGGGAAAAAACTGCAGCATTATTAGCTGAAGGAAATGAACGTCTCTATCAAGAGGCGATAGCAAAGTAAGAAGGGAACCCGAGAATAAATGAGTGAAATAATTATAGACGGATTTGAATTAACCGATGAATATAAAAAGAGATTATTAAATGAATTAAAACAAGATGGTATAAAGAACGTTAAAGATTTACAAATATATTTAAATGATCATTGGCACACGAAAGATATGTCTTTAAAAAGCCATCTATTATTATGTCGTCATCCAAACAAACGAAACTTCGCATTGCCATTTGAAGAAGAATAATAGATGAAAAACGAACTCGCTAGGTGAGTTCGTTTTTTTGTTGATCTGATTTATCCTTTACAGTAAAAACAAAATAAGGTAAATAAGAGTAGTGGTGGATCAATCGTGATGCACTACTATTTATTTTTGTACGATTTGTATGTAAGTAATATGGGTGAATCATATGATAAATGGGAAATATAATCATTAATTGAGAATTGAAAATGATAATATGCTGACTTTTTTATAAAAATATTACTGTTTAGCTAGACATTATATAAATTTAAGTAAGTGAAAAGACATTGAAAACGCTATCATGTATAATTTGTTGAACTTATTGTGACAAAACCCATAACTGCTTGACAAAGATCATTCTAAATATGATAATAAGTATGAGATTAGAATTATTATAGTTAGACGATAAGTGATAGCACCAATTATATCGATTAAAATAATCAATTTGGTTCTATACTAACTATGAAGAGTTCAACTAAATATATAGGAGGAATTTTATTATGTCCTTAATCGGAAAAGAAATAGAAGAATTTAAAGCAGACGCGTACAATAGTGGTAACGGTGAATTTATTGAAGTAACAGATGCAGATTTAAAGGGTAAGTGGAGTGTTGTTTGCTTCTACCCAGCTGATTTCTCATTTGTTTGTCCAACAGAACTGGAAGATCTTCAAAACCAATATGCAAAATTACAAGAACTTGGTGCAGAAGTATATTCAGTTTCTACAGACACACACTTCGTTCACAAAGCGTGGCATGACCATTCAGACGCAATTAGTACGTTAGAATATATTATGATCGGTGATCCATCACAAAAAATTACACGTAGTTTCGATGTATTAGATGAAGAAGC
>JAPFCO010000107.1 GCA_026169505.1 Pseudogracilibacillus sp. | reverse complement strand
TTTAAGTAGTTCTCTATTTCAAAAATCAAATAAAACAAATTCGCCCGTACTTCAAATTCTTCTCTTGCTTTCGGTAAATCCGTCTGGCGGTTCGAAGCCTTCAATTCCGCCAACTCATGTAATGAATGATCCGTTGTATCTCCTGAATGAACGTTCCGACTTAAATTATCCAGGAACTCCGCAAGCATCTCTTTCTGTTTGACATGTAAACTGGATGAAGAGAAGACGGCAATGATTTTCAACATATGTTTGAGAAGTTCCAATTGATCCTCCCGCATTTCAAGATAATAATAATCCTTATTTTGTCTCCTTAACAAATGATTCTCTACATCTTGAATGGCGATACTTTTTGATTGATTAATCAAATCCTCTGCCTCAAGTATTTCTTTCCCATCCCAGTTTCGCGTACTATCTCTTAAATGGGCAGAGAATTCAAACAGAATGGATCCAAACTTTTCTTCAATTTCATACTTGTAATTTTTAATATCCCCCTTGAAATTGGGCATGATACTATTGACGAGGAGAGCGATTCCCATTCCGATAAAAATAATATAGAGCTCGTTCAAAAACATAGACCAGCTCGCATCCTTAACCATATAAGCATGTAAAACAACAACCATACTAGTAATAAATCCTGCCTCAATACGAAGTCTTACTAGAATTGGAACAAATAATAAAATAAATAAAGAAAAGACAAAAGGATGATAACCTAATACTTCAAATATCAAAGCTCCAAGAAACAAAGATAATAGAGAGGCAAAGAATTTATCCTTTATTGTAATTAATGTCTTTTTCTTCGTTTTCTCTATACACATAATAACTATAATTGCCGCAAATGTTGCAAATTCCAAACCTAATAAACTCGCAATCCAAATTGCCAGCCCCGCTCCTACAGCAGTCTTTATCGTTCGATAACCCATACCAATCATGGAAGCACCATCCTCTTACTTTATATATAAATTTTCTTTTCTAGTTGATTCAATAAGAATGGAGAAACGGAAACGCTAAGTGACAAGCTTAATTGCCTCTCTGCACTTCTCTCCCCCTTTTCTTCAATTTTCTCTCATTAAAAGTACCTTTTACTCGACACCTATCTGTTCTGGAAAAGTCAAGTTATGCTTTTCTCCCCAAACCCGCATTCCTACGTCTGAGTTAAAATACAGTTTTCCGACCGAATCCCGTTTTCTGCCTGTTTTTCACACGATTTTTTCACTTTTTTAGGTTTTAAAATAAAGTTCTCCGATAATGGAAGGAAGAGATAATGGAGAAAATAATTAAAGGAATAAAGAAGAAACCATTAAAAAGCCACTGGTTCAACCCTTATCAGTTCTTCAAACTGTTATGGACAGTATATTGGATAAAGTCAAGAACCGCAAGGGATTGAGGTGAGAAAAGAAGCTGGGAGAAAAAAGGAGTTAATTGAGCAAGAAACAATCCCGATATAAGACTTTTTACCAATTCATACATCTGAATCAATGTCATAATTTCAATAAACAGTACGTTACTGCAACATGTAGTTAAGAAAGCTACAACAAAACTACATGTTGCGGTGACTTGGCGGTAAATCCGTAGTATGAAATTGATTAATTTTGCTGTTCAAAGATAAAAAGCCATAGATTTCGGAGTAATATTATACTTGTTATACAAATTTGATTGATTCTTAATAAGATCAATCTTCCGCAATTGGACTAGATAGTTTTATTGCCATCGTACAGATACAGTCCTGCCTGGTGCTTTGCGTGGTGGTTTACTATGCAAGTTTAATTCCAATCAAGAACAAGCAAATATAAAGGAACGGTGTAGGCTAGACGATTTCTATCTTTGCCTGGTCTGCTATTCTTATAGTACCCTGCCTCTAGTTTATTTGAATATAAAATAGATTTCTTAATATAACAACGGTATAATTATATCAATTAAATCGATGTATATTTAACACGATGCAAAATAGCTAAAACTCTTTCCTATCTCTTTTACATCGCAAAACTTCATTTCTTCGATTGTCATCTCCATCTTCTTTACACCATAACTAGTTTACTAATAATCCGAACAGATTTACATCGTTTAAAAGTCAGGAAATAAACCTATTGAACTAACTATCACAAATTGAACGATTAAATATGACAAAAAAACATGGTAAATAAAGGTTTAGTACCTTATATTAATTTCCATACTTGACAGTCGTAGTAATACGACGTACAATTATATTGTGCTGAGGAGAATAATTTCTTGCTGAGAAATAACTTGATATACGGCAGTCATAGTAATATGACAAACAATAAAGAGATGGTGAATAACATGGGTGGACAATTATCAAGTGATATTTTAAGAGGACATACGGATACGATCGTTTTAGCTAGTTTGCTTGATCGGGATCGCTATGGATTTGAAATTTATAACCGAGTGCTCGAGAAAACAGATCAGTTATATGAGTTAAAAGAAACAACACTTTATTCTAGCTATAAACGATTAGAAAGGGATGGTTTTATTGAATCTTACTGGGGAGATGAAACTCAAGGTGGACGTAGAAAGTATTATCGCATAACAGTACAAGGTCGCGAATTGTATCAACAAAAACTAAAAGATTATGAGTTTACAAAGGAAATTTTAGAACGACTATTTACGGAGGTATAAATGATGGAGCTTAAACAATTTATTAATAAAGCATTTGAAAAGTATGAAGAGTCACCAGAACTGATTGATTTTAAAGAAGAATTGTTAACGAATCTGCAAGATCGTTTAAAAAGCCTAGAAGCAACTGGTTTGAAACGTACTGAAGCATTAAAAGAAATTGAAATTGAGTTTGCAGATATTAACAAAATTGCTGATGAAATGAGTTTAGCTAAAAAGAAAGAAGTGTTTGAAAGTCAGTACATGTCCTTTCGACACTTTGTTACAAAGCCACGGGCAGCTATTTTTACTATTTTAGGTGTCCTTACTGCATTTGGATTGATTATTGCAGGTTTAAGTTTTCTTACAACAAGTAAAATGGAACCCTTCATAGGAGTATTAATGGTGTTTTTATCCGTTCCATTGGCAGGATTTGTCTATATGGGATTAACACAAGAAACGGCAACACGGAATTCGATGCGTCCATTACGTGCATCCATTTACGCTATCGCAACATTTGTCTTGTTATTCGGCGTATTACTTGTACCAATGTTAGTATTCGGTGAAGCTAAATCATTAGAAGGTGCTCTTGCAGTATTAATTCCATTTGCTTTACCAAGTATAGGCGTGCTTGGATTCTTAATGATTACAGAATCCGACCATCGTAAATCTTGGGTGTTAAAAGAAGCTGAAAAGCATAATGAATGGGCAAAGGATTTTGAAACATCAGGGAATGCACAAACATTTGGCATTATGACAGGTGCAGTTTGGATTTTGGCAATTGGCGCATCTGTTTTCCTGCTCATCTTAAAACTGTGGATCTACAGCTGGATTCCATTAATTCTCGCAATAGCTATGACGATGTTCTTACTCGCACATTATATGAAAAAAAGTGGTTAATGAAAGGGAGGTCTGATTATGATAGTCAAGGCAATTTGTATAAAAATTTAATTGTACAATTGAAGTAACAGTAAAAAGAAGGTGAAGGAAAAATTCTTCATCTTAAATAATAACTTAACACTTGACAGTCGTAGTAATATGGCTGAAGTATATTAATGATAATTAAACAAATAAAGAAATTTTTAGAAAGGTGGTTTGACTATTATGGACAAAGCAATAAGTGTAGAAAATTTAAGTATGGCGTATCGGAATAAAAAAGAAGAAATCATTGCCGTCGATAATATTAGCTTCACAGTTAATCAAGGTGAGGTCTTTAGCTTTCTCGGACCAAGCGGAGCAGGGAAAACTACTACACAACGAATACTAACTACATTGTTACCAATTACTGACGGAATGGCTCATGTAGCTGGATATAATGTTATAACAGATGCTAAAAAGGTTCGGAAAAATATAGGCTATGTCGGTCAACTTGGTGGTGCTGATCCAAATGCTACAGTACGCGAAAGTTTAGAGTTATCAGGAAAGTTATATAGACAATCCAAGGATGTTACAGCTCAAAGAATTGATAAATTAAGTAAGTTGCTTGATTTTCATGAATTACTTTCGCGCTTTGTTCGCACATTGTCTGGTGGACAAAAACGTCGTGTTGAGATTGCACAAGGAATATTACATGAACCAAAGGTGTTATTTCTCGATGAACCTACGACAGGACTTGATCCACAAAATCGGGCTAATTTATGGAAACATATTAAAACACTACGAGACAATGGCATGACCATTTTCCTTACGACTCACTATTTAGAAGAAGCTGACGCTTTAAGTGACCGTCTAATAATTCTTGACCACGGCAAAATTGTTGCTGAGGGAACACCGACAGAATTAAAGAAAAGAGTTTCAGGTGAAGCGATTTCGATCGAACTGAAAAATTCGCAAGACGCTGACAAAATGAAACAGTTTTTTCATCAATTAGCAATAGATAATATGATCGAAACTGATATAGGATTTACCGTCTACACTCCCAAGGGTGAAGAATTAGTTGCTGATATATTCAAATACACCAAAAATAATCATATCGAATTGGTAAAATTATCGTTATCAATACCATCTTTAAATGATGTATTCTTAGCTTTAACTGGTAAAGAATTACGTGATGGTGGAAAGGAAGATGAACAATGATACAAGTAGTACGGGAAACGAATATTTTCTTTGTTCGTAAATTAAAAGAATCTGTCCGTCAAATTGCTTGGGTGATTTCAGGGTTGATGACACCGTTTTTGTACATTTTATTGTTTAGTCCTTTATTAAAAAAACTAACACAGCCGGCTATGAGTACAGCTGAGGTTTTAGACATGTTTGTGCCAGGAATTTTAGTGCTATTAGCATTTGGCTCTGGAATGGGTGCAGGATGGTTAATGGTTTTCGATCTAAATAGCGGAGTTATAGAACGTTTACGTGTCACTCCTGCAAGTCGCTTTGCCATGTTAATGGGTAGTGTTTTAAAAGACGTCGTAGCGTTTCTTATTCCAGCCATCATCGTTTTAAGCTTCTCAAGTTTGTTTGGGTATGAAATTAACATGGCAGGTATTGTATTACAATTACTATTGCTTTCGATTCTTACGATGATGGTTTCAGCATGGTCTGGAAGTATAGGCTTGATTTTACAAGACGTAGGTGGCGTTGCTGCTGTGGTAACATCATTACAACTGCCGTTAACTTTACTTGCCGGAATTTTATTACCAATCTCATTTGGGCCAAAATGGTTACAGGCACTCGCTCACATTAATCCACTATATTATGGAGTAGAGGCATCGAGAAAATTAGCGGAAGGGTCGATAGTGAATCAATCTGTATTAGTAGGATTCATAGTGATAGTAGTTGTTACAATTATTACATTGATTTGGTCAACTCGGGTTTACAACAAAGCCGTTTCATAATAGCTTTTGGATTTTCAATGATCAACCTATACCAATCAACGTCTGAGCTGTATAAAATGCTCAGACGTTGATTGGAAAAAATCATATTTATTTTATACAAATATGCTTAAAAACTCAGACCGTCAATTCTCAACTAATGTCCTTTCTCTTTCCTAATCCTCATCTCTCCTCTTTACGGCAATCCAGATTTCACTATAAACGTTATTTCTATCAGTCAAATCTCCAGTAATTGAAATCTCAGGGGCTTCTACTAATTCATAATCGGAAGAAGGTAGCCATTCTGAAGCAATCTTCCCCCAAGTCTCTTGCATGACTTTTGGAAATTCACCTTTTGAAGAAAAAATAGCCCAAGTTAAGGATGGAATTTCAACTACATCAAACGATTCAAAATCGGATTCTTTTGTTGTCAATACACCTATCATATGATCAAGGCTTCCCTTCTCCTCCATACGACCATCATCAAAATGATATGATGCATTAACGATCTTGTTAGGTTCCATATCCATATAGGTATGCATTTTTTCCTTTTGTTCAGATGTGATGCTCTGTGCTAACTTTATAATTTCTTGACTTTCTCCTTCAAATTGAATGGGAATTCTCCCTTTCATCCCGACAATCTTAAAAGCCTCTTTATTGTCAATTCTATAATCCATATCTATTCCTCCTTGAATGGTTAATTGGAGGGTGAGTTTCGGAAATGCTTTAAGCATATTTTTCTTTTTGACCTCTGAAGGGCTGATTCCCGACCATTCTTTAAAAGCACGTGAAAATCCATCAACAGATTCATACCCATATTTGAATGCCGTTTCTGTCACAGTCATTCCTTCATCTTGCAAATCAAAAGTGGCATTAGATAATTTTCTATTACGTATATATTCACCCAATGACATACCAGAAAGAAATGAAAATATTCTTCGAAAATGGTAGATTGAAGTGCCTGTAATTCTTTCTATTTTGGTATAATCAATTCTGTCATTCAAATGTGATTCAATATAATCTAATGCCTCGTTCATACTTTTTAGCATCACTTATTCCCTCCTACATGTGTTAATTATAATCATGTGCATAAAATAATACCCGAGGAAAAAGAAATGGTTATTATCGGATAGACTTAGGATAAATATCATATGATTCTTTTTTAAAGATTTAATATACAATAAAATGACGAATCACTCAACATCCAAGTATAAGATCTGAAAGTAATATGTCAATATTTTATTTTCTCGTTCAGTTTTTGTAGTCTTTCATTCTCCCTGGCATAATCGTTACATCTCTACGAATCCAAACATCATTTCTTATTACCGTAGCTCATTTCAGTGGTAGATCATCTAAAGAAAGTGTATGCCTCTCCCAGATATCTCCAAAAAACCCATCTTGTTTCATTTAATTTAAACGTTCTTTTTCATTCCAATTATGGCTGGAATAAATAAATGACAAAACAGTCGCACCTATAACACTTGGCAGCAAAACAAATGCAAAAAATTGAAGTGTAAACATACCGTTTACATCGAAGTGTCCGTGAATAGGCCCTAAAATCTGTGTTGCAGTCATTATTGCAGTATGAAATCCAATTGATGTCCACATATTTCCCGACATCGCCCTTAAGACACCTAAAATAATTGCAAAACCAGGGATAAACTGAAGCTGTTCCACAGAATACATTGCCCCTATAAAATAAGCAAATAATGAGAACAGCAATGCTTGTAAGATGATTGTGCCCCAATGAGGGAATATCACATGTAAGTAGCGATATATATACCCTCTAAAAATAAGTTCTTCAGGCAATGCTTCTATCAAAAATACAGTTACTAATAAAATCAAAATACTCAATAATAAGTAATTCAAATCTGTCTGAATTTTTATCTCAACCCATCCAAGCATTAAACAAATAAATAAACCAAGAAGAAATGAAATGATATTTGCTCTAACAGTTTTTTGCTCAAGTTGGTACCATGTAGTTTTGTCAACTTTTAGTGCCGCTTGTATGAGTACAAGAGTTAAAACAGTTGTGATGAGTGCAATGATGAAATGTGGAAGAGAACTATATTCTTGACCTAAAAACGTGTCACTAAGGTAAGTAATAAAACTCCAGATGATGATTCCTAAAATCAGTACTGCCGCAATTCTTATGGCTATGCCTTTTATTTTAAAGTTCTTCTCCACATGCACTCTACTCACATCCTTTAGATTTGGATTTTCACATATAATTTACGTCACTTCTGCTTTTATTAACCTACCCCGTTAGTTTAAGTGGATCATTTCACCATCTCTGTATTGTCTCTGTTATTATTTTAGCATAAATATTCAAATATATTTGTGTTAGAATAAGCATATGAAGTACGAAAAAAACATTCAAACTAACGGGGCAAGATAGTTCAAGAGGATGAACCTATATTAAACAGTAAAATTACTTAGTTTATAATTAGTGTGAAAACAGTGGAAAATAACAGAATTAAAGAGAGATTATTGGTTTTGATGGAAATCAATCTATTGGTAGTGAGGAAATTTTTATGCATCTTAAACCAATATTTGAAGACCATCCAACCGCTCGATTTATTAGTAGGGTTAACAATGTGTAAATGTTGAGTTTATATTTAGCTATTTTGCGAGCTATAGCTGGAATGATACCGCCACAAGAGTCAGATATCAATCCAGGAGCAGACAGACACACCATACGCTTGTTGTAGTAAAAATTGATGGGGATTGGCGTATTAAATTGTTTCAAAATACCCCTGCTCAGTTTCATGGAAGACCTGAGTTAGTAGAACAAATGACAGAAGAACTTGAGCAGTTATTAGACTAAATGGTGCGGTTTTTATAGAAGGAGACGCACTCTTTTGTTGAACGATAAATTTGAATTGGTTCGATAGAATAGTGATAAAATCTATCATTAAATAAATAATTGGAACTTTGGAAGAGAGGTAGTCAATTTGACTTTACAACAATTAAAATATGCATTACAAGTAGCAAGCAAGGGATCCATGAGTGAAGTAGCAAGAAGTTTATTCATCTCCCAACCAAGATTATCGAATGCGATTAAAGAATTGGAACAGGAAATTAACATTACTATATTCATTAGAACAAATCGAGGAGTTACTGTTACTAATGAAGGTGCCGAGTTTCTGGGTTATGCCAGACAGGTATTACAGCAGTTTAACATGCTTCAAGATAAATATTTAAGTGGAAAACCAGTTAAGCAGCATTTTTCCATCTCAACCCACCATTATACTTTCGCAGCTAATGCTTTCGTGGAACTTGTAAAAGAATTTGGGGCTTCTGAGTATGAGTTTACTCTTCGTGAAACGAAAACATATGAAATCATTGAAGATGTTAAAAATTTGCGAAGTGAGTTAGGGATTATTTATTTGAGTAATTATAATGAATCTATCTTATTAAAAATGTTAAAAGAAAGGGATTTGATCTTTTCAGAATTATTTACAGCAAAACCACACGTATTTATTCGTAAGAAACATCCATTGGCTGATAAAGAATCGATTAAATTGGAAGAATTAGATGATTATCCTTGCCTTTCTTTCGAACAAGGAGAGTACAATTCTTTTTATTTTTCAGAAGA
>JAPFCO010000383.1 GCA_026169505.1 Pseudogracilibacillus sp. | reverse complement strand
GGTATTTTAATTAGTCCTTCTTCTATCCATTTTAGGAAGCCTACGATATAATTTGCGAATAAATATGAAAGTATAAAAAATATGATTGCACCTAACACAGATCCAAAATATGCTGAAGTAAGCCAAGTATTATCTGATATATCCAATAACCGAATAATACCCGGAGCATAAATGAACCCTAACGTTACTCCAGTAATTATAAAAAATATATGGATAATTTTCTTCATCATTAGCATTCACCTCCTTAACATGTATTATCCCCTATTATGTATATTTTAATCATGATAAGGGATCAAATTTTACCTTAATTATATAAATATAGTATAACATATATTTCTCATCAATTTAACAAAACAGTAAATTTTATCACACTTGAAATATTTTGTCAACATACTGTCACACCGCGTCACGTAGATGACGTATTATGTCATAGTGTCTCTAGTCTGCTAATCCAAGTTTCAAAGCATCATGAACTGTTTTGACACCAACTACTTGTATATCTTTAGGTGGAGTCCAGCCATCTAAGTTATTTTCAGAACAAATAACTCGTTTAAAACCTAGTTTAGCTGCTTCCCGAATACGTTGCTCTATACGTGAAACACGTCTAATTTCTCCTGTTAAACCAACTTCCCCTATGAAAATATCTTCTGGATTTGTTGGTAGATCACGGAAACTTGAAGCAATACTAACAGCAATCGCTAAATCAATTGCAGGTTCATCTAACTTTACTCCCCCCGCAACTTTGATATAGGCATCTTGATTTTGCAACATTAAACCGACGCGCTTTTCTAATACGGCCATTAATAGTGGGACACGATTAGAGTCTACTCCAGTTGCCATACGTCGAGGGTTACCATAGCTAGATGGAGAGATTAATGCTTGTATTTCAACAAGAACTGGCCTTGTTCCTTCCATGGAGGCAACAACAGTTGATCCCGAAGCCCCACGCGATCGTTCCTCTAGGAAAACTTCAGACGGATTCATTACTTCTTGTAAGCCTAATTCTTTCATTTCAAATATACCCATTTCATTCGTACTACCAAAACGATTCTTCACACTTCGCAATATTCGATAGGTGTGGTGACGTTCTCCTTCAAAGTAAAGGACGACATCTACCATATGTTCTAACATACGCGGACCTGCAATTGCACCTTCTTTTGTCACATGTCCAACAATAAATATTGGAATCGCGTTTGATTTAGCTACCTTCATTAACTCCATCGTACATTCACGGACTTGGGTCACGCTGCCTGGTGCACTTGTTACCTCTTCTTTAAACATCGTTTGGATGGAATCAATAACGACAAAATCAGGTTTCACTTCTTCAATTTGATGCATAATTTGATGTAAATTTGTTTCCGAGAGCACATATAATTTATCCGCATCAATCCCTAAACGATCTGCACGCAATTTTGTCTGCTGGATCGATTCCTCTCCAGACACATATAGGACGGTTAATTTTTTATCTGCAATTTGTGCGGATGTTTGTAAAAGTAATGTCGACTTCCCAATTCCCGGATCTCCGCCAATTAAAACGAGCGAACCAAGCACAATTCCGCCGCCAAGCGCACGATTAAACTCTTGCATAGACGTCGTAATCCGTGGTTCTCTTTCCGATTCAATTTGCGTTATCTTCATTGGCTTACTCGTTTTTTGCATACTCGAAGCACCAATTCCTTTTTGCACTTTTGGTTGCTTCATTTCTTCAGTAAATGTATTCCAGTTATTACAATTTGTACATTTCCCCATCCATCTAATTGATTCATAGCCACATTCCTGACAAATATAAACTGTTTTCTTTTTCGCCAAACACTTTCCTTCCTTTCATCCATTTCTATAGAGAAAGAAGCTAGCGTTTTATCACTAGCCTCTCACATTACCTTCATTATGGAAGGACTATAAATTCTCCTTTGTTGTTTAGACCAACCTTTACGTTCCAACCTTCTTTAATATTACCTTTTAAATATTCTTCTGATAAAAGATCTTCAATATTACGTTGGATGGACCGGCGTAGTGGCCTTGCCCCATATTCAGGATCAAAACCATCCTCGGCAATTTTTTCAATCGCTCTTTCCGTAATGGAAAACTCAATTTCTCGCTGTTTCATACGAATTTGCACTTGTTCCACCATTAATTTCACAATATCTTTCATATGTTTCTTTTCTAATGAATGGAAAACGATTGTCTCATCGATACGGTTTAAAAACTCTGGCCTAAATGTCTTTTTCATTTCTGCTGTTACTTTTGATTTCATATCTTTATGATCTTGGGCTTCATCTTCTAGATTAAATCCAACATATCGATTTTGTTTTAATTCGCTTGCACCAACATTTGATGTCATAATTAATACAGTATTACGAAAATCGACTAAGCGTCCTTTTGAGTCTGTTAAACGACCATCTTCTAATACTTGTAATAAAATATTAAATACTTCTGGATGTGCTTTTTCCACTTCATCTAATAAGACGACCGAATATGGTTTACGGCGCACTTTCTCTGTTAATTGTCCACCTTCTTCATAGCCAACATACCCTGGTGGGGAGCCAACTAAACGTGAAGTGGAATGCTTCTCCATATACTCAGACATATCAATACGGATCATTGCATCCTCATCGGCAAACATTACCTCAGCCAATGCCCGAGCTAATTCAGTTTTACCAACACCTGTAGGTCCAAGGAAAATAAACGAACCGATTGGTCTTTTCGGATCTTTCAAACCTGCACGTGCTCGGCGAATTGCCTTAGAAATAGCATTTACTGCTTCTCCTTGTCCGATAATGCGTTCATGCAGTACTTTTTCCATATTTAACAAACGATTACTTTCGTCTTTCGTTAATTTCACGACTGGAACTCCTGTCCAAGCCGAAACAACTGTTGCGATATCTTCCTCCGTTACAGAAAGATTTTCTTGCCCTTGTTTTTCTTTCCATTTATCTTTTGTCGTTTCTAACTCTTCCCGAAGCTTTTGTTCCTTATCCCGGAAAGAAGCCGCTTTTTCAAACTCTTGCCCTAAAACAGCTGAATCTTTCTCT
>JAPFCO010000399.1 GCA_026169505.1 Pseudogracilibacillus sp. | reverse complement strand
TGATATATCAGAGTCAACTCATACAACAATGAAAGAGTTAATTAAATATCATGTTCCAACAAATGAAAAGGAACAAATCGCTATACCAAAAGAAGTAGAGCATTCGACATTGATGGCATTTGATGACGAAAAAATATATGTAGCTGACAATTCCAGCGAGTTGATGAGGATTATTCCGTATCATTTCAAGGATGAAGTCGTTTTAGATGGATGGGAGATAGATGTGCAACAACCAGAAGATCCAGCATGGGTAAATACTGCAACAGTAAAAAACAATACCATCTATTATTTACACGATGTATATGATGGGATTCATCTACCAACAGTTGTTGCAATCGATTTAGAGAAAGAACACCTTCACTATTATGGCGAGATTGCTGTGAATAAAGAAGCATTTAATTCGGAAGAGGTATATTTTGAAGAGTTGTTTGTTCAATGAAAAACATGGTTGGCTATCGCTTAGCCAACCATGTTTTCGTATATTCTAGCTATTTTTTGCTCAAATGCCTCTGTATGAACAATTCTTACTTCACGAATATATTCTTTGCCTTCAACAAATAAAAGTAAAACAGGAGCAGTAAAAATATGAAAAGCACCTGCTATTTCGGTTACCTGACTTGCGTCAACTGTTCTTGATTCAATGCGTGGATAAGTGGTTAATATTTGCTCGATTTGTGGTTGTAATCCTTGGCATACACTGCAATTTGGCATCGTAATGTATAAGAAGGCTAATTGATGTTGATGAATGAATTGTTCAGTTTCTTCTAACGTGTACAACGATTGAAAAGATGACATTTTCGAAGCTCCTTTTATCCTAGTATACTTTATTATACACGTTGAATTCATTTGTTCTTATCATATGCCTTTGTAAAGCTTGCTAGATAAAATTTATGTGATAAAAATAAAAAAAGAGATAAAGCGCGCATGTGAATGCTTCGCTTTATCTCTATTAAATATTAGTCGTACATTGATTCTGGACGAATTGGGTCTAGGCAAGAAATACCGCAGAAACAGTCAAGATCTACTGTGATACAGACGCCAGTATAACAGAAATTCTCGATGTGACGATGACCAAATTTTTTGCAGAATGAACCTCCGCCACAGCCACAGCTACAGCCGCCATGGTGATCATGATGTCTTTCTTCGCCTATATCATCGTGAAAATCACCTTTACCTCCGCCTCTGTCATATATAGGTGCTAATAGTTCTAGTGTGACACAACTATCAGAGCCTCTTTTAAAGCCTTTTACTTTGAATACAGGTGATTCTACACATTGGAAGTGACCGTGTCTACCTCCATCTCTTCCTCTTCGATTCGTAAAACCAGATCCAACAAATGGCTTACCATCTCTATTCATC
>JAPFCO010000411.1 GCA_026169505.1 Pseudogracilibacillus sp. | reverse complement strand
TTTAGTTCTGCGGGAGAAAGTGATGCTGGCTTTTTCAGTCCCAAAGTTTATCTCACAATTTTAGTGGGTGTCATTAGTATTGTACTGTTTTCTATTAGACAGTTTAAACTGAAAGATCCTGTGATGGATTTGAGAGTGTTTAAATATCCGATGTATACACATGCTGTTTTTATGTTTTTAATTATTATTATGGCAATGTTTGCATCTGAGATAATCTTACCAATTTTCATGCAAGGATCTTTAGCTTTGTCTGCCGCCACCGCAGGATTAATTCTGTTACCTGGGAGCATTTTAAATGGAGCAATGTCTCCTTTCATGGGGCATCTCTTTGATAAATATGGACCACGTGTACTGATGATTCCAGCAACGATTGTGCTAGCTGGAACGATGTTCATGATGAGTAGATTAACTGTCGATTCTTCCATTTGGGTTATCATCATTGGCTATATCTTATTAATGCTATCCGTTTCGGCTATTATGATGCCGGCGGAAACAAATGGATTAAACCAGCTACCTAAAAAATTGTATCCCCATGGTACTGCAGTGATGACAACTTTACAGCCTGTCGCTGGAGCGATTGGTGTATCTGTCTTTATTAGTATCATGAACTCTAGACAACTTAATTTCTTGAATAATGCCAACCAGCCACAGCACCCCGACACAATCGATCAGGCGATGGTTGCAGGTGTTAGTCTAGTTTATTTAATTGCTTTTGTCATGGCTGTCATCGCCGTTGTCTTAGCCTTTTTTGTCTATCGTGCCAAACCAAATGACATGGAGGATACGCCTTAATATATATAGTGCACCATCCTTATTGGATTGTGCACTTTTTTATTTTTAAAATATGAATGAATATTCATTTACTTTATGATATGCTACGTATTAACTAAATTAAATGGGAAGTGGATGACGTATGTTTAAAAAAACAACCATTGAATTAGGAGAAATGTCTGCTGTACGATATGTTCAAAGCTTTGTTTCATTCGGACCGGTAAAATTGAATGCTTATTGTTTTGAAGTCGATGGTATATTAATTGATTCTGGCTCACAGTCACTGTTAACAGATCTAAAGCCATTCTTTGAGCAAGCAAATATCGATCAATTATTTCTTACGCACAATCATGAGGATCATACAGGTGGAGCGGCTTTTCTTCAGCAAAAATATGATATTCCAGTTTATATCAATGAAATGTCTGTTAATGACTGTAAAGAAGTTGCAAACTATCCACTATACCGAAAGTTCTTTTGGGGTAAACGAAAGCCATTTGAAGCAAACCCAATAGGAAAGTCCTTTTCATCACGCCAAGCTACTTGGGATGTGATTGATACCCCTGGTCATACAGCAGATCATTTATCTTTTCTAAATCAATCAACAGGACAACTCTTTTCAGGTGATCTATATGTACAACCGAAAACAAAAGTAATCATGCGAAACGAAGATATTCCGACAATCATTGCATCGCTTCAAAAAGTATTGACGTATGAGTTTGATGAAATGTTTTGCTGTCATGCTGGATATGTTAAAGACGGTCGCAAAGCACTTACGAATAAACTCGAGTACTTAACGTCACTTCAGGAAGAAGTACTTCATCTTTATAAACAAGGTTGGAAAGAGAATGAAATCCGGAAAATGATTTTTCCAAAAAAATATCCCATCACCTATTTGTCATTCGGTGATTGGGATTCAAATCATCTGATTCGCTCCATCCTTCCAAAAGGGAGTGTATGACCTCGAAAAGATGGATCTTCTCATTATTTAATTGTTGCTCTTATCAAATGAAACAAACATTTAGTTAAGAACATTATAACGAAACTATTTATTATAGCGTCGTGGTGATAAGTACACGTTTTGAAATTCATTCATATACAAATTACTAACTTATTCATTTACACGTTTCATTTGTTTATCTTCAATGAGGTAAAAAACTTCCGCCACATTCCGAATAAAAGTCTCGTCATGTGACACGACAATAACGGTCCCTTCATATCCTTGAACAAATGTTTCTAACGCCTGCCTACAATCCATATCTAAAAAGGTTGTTGGTTCATCTAGTATAATAATATTATATGTTCCTAAAAACAATTGACATAATACGAGTCGGATTTTCTCCCCACCACTCAATTCGTGTACACTTTTAGAAAGATCGCGTGCTGTAAAATCCATCCGATGGAGAGCGGCACGAATTTTCCCTTCTTGTGCTTCACTTCGTTTTTTTATATAGGATAGGACATCTTCATCTGTTTTAAAGTAATAATCCATCTGTCCATAATAACCGATCACTGCCTTTGGTGAAATCGTCAGAGCTTCCTTTTTTTCCATAATATGGTGAAGTAATGTCGATTTACCAACACCATTATTTCCAGAAACCGCAATCGTCTTTCCTAATGGGAATTGAAAATTTGCGTCTTTTAAAAGCGTTTTTTCGCCTTTCTGTAATGTTAATTCCTCTGCCATAATAGGAAACTTATTATGCAGTTTCAATGCTTTTGACAAATGGAATCGAAGTGTTTGTTCCTCTTCTGGTGCAGCAACTTTTTCTAGTTGTTCTACTCGTTTTTCTAATGCCTTCGCAGCCCGCTGAATCGATTTTTGACTTGTATCTTTTGATTTCGTCATAAACATTCGATTTGCCGAAGCTTTCGTATCTCTTTTTGACAATCGTTTATTCCCTGTCGTTACTGCCGCCGCTTGTTCAATCTTTGCTTCAGCTGCTTGTAACAGACGTGACTTTTCTTTCATATACTGTTCATGCTGCTCCATTTGCTGTGCCTTTTCCAATTCCATTTGTGCTGCATATTCAGAATAATTACCAGGATACTCTGTCACTGTACCGCCAGAAACTTCCCAAATCTTCGTCACTAGCTTATCTAAAACAGATCTGTCATGACTCACTATCACAAGGGCACCATAATAATATTCTAATTGATCAAGAAAAAACTGCATTCCATTAGCATCAAGATGTGTCGTCGGTTCATCAAGTAATAACATTTCATGATACGTAGAGAAGATTTGTGCTAATTTCAACCGTGTTTGTTCTCCCCCACTAAATGACTCTATCTTCGTC
>JAPFCO010000370.1 GCA_026169505.1 Pseudogracilibacillus sp. | reverse complement strand
TATCCCCTTATATCCCGACAACCACAACTAAAACGATCCAGGGGATTTCTTCGATCACGATTTCCACCTCGATAGCAATCATCCCATCTATAATTATCATGACAACTCATAATGTAAACACCTCCTCCATCAAATTAAAGTCAGCTGACCTTATCATATTGTATGAAGATTTTAACTTTTTGACTGGACAACCGTCTGATGAATGAGTCTTTTATTGTGAATGGGCTTCTCAACAAAAAAACTTCCTCTCATTATTGATGAGAAGAAGACTTTTTGAACAGATAAGCATTCGATTTTTACGTTAATTGTATTTTTATCATTATTTGATTTAATCCATTTCATTAAATGCTTTTACCATTGCTTCATAATTAAGTGGTCCAACAGCGATATTATGGATCCTTCCTTCTGTATTAATTAAATAAGATGTCGGTAATGCTTGAGCTTTATAAATATTACTAACAACCGTGTTTTTGTCTGAAAGAATGGTAAAATCGATTCCATACTCATCTAAAAATTCATCTACACCAGTTGAACTTTGTTCCGTTTCTGTTAGGTTTACCGCTAAAATAACGGCATCATCATCTTCTTCATGATATTTTTGCATATCAGGCATTTCAGCACGACAAGGTCCACACCATGTTGCCCAAAAGTTTAACAACACCTTTTCGCCGCGATAGTCCGATAATTTTACTTCTTCTCCCTCAATGGTTTCTAATTTAAAATCAGGTGCGAGATCTCCACGTTCTAATCCCGCCTCTTCATCCTGCGTAGCTTCTTCAGCTATTTCATCATCACTAAGTACAAAGTCATACACAGCCCAACCTAATAATCCAACCACAACTAGTACGATGATCCACTTTTTCATTGTATTCCTCCGTAATAATTAATTTATAAAACAAGCTATACTTATTTCAATTTCTTTGCCGATCGTATAAAAACAAACCTGCACTTAATACAAATATGCCCAAGAAGTAAATTGGATGGAGCATATAATCAAAAACAGTTGTATAGGAGTACACGATATAAAAACTTATATGTGAAAAACAAAAAACAGCGATAATTCCCATTGTGTTTCTTCTAATTGATTGCTTGTCATGCAAGAATAAATATAGGAGTAGCAGTGCTGTCATTAATATAAGGTTAGGTATTCCATACCGATTACCTTCTATCATTAATTGTAAAAATTCATGCATAAAAACAGTAGCGATAAAAATTGGTATCGTTGTTTCAATCAATGTCAATATATGTAGTTGTTTACGTAATATATGATAGGTAATTTGAATGATTATCAAAATCGTTGCGATATATACTGAACGCGAATCGCTCGGGTACGCCAATACTGCTAATGGGTCTTGGAAGAATAACGGTAATTGCAAGATCACCTTCCCCGCCCAAATAAACAAAATAAAGTTAATTGCATAGGAAAGAAATTGATCTATCTGTTGCTTCTTTTCTTTGCGATTACTTTTATTTGTCACATAATAAAAGCTGATTCCAACAATTAGACTAACAATCAATATTCCTATTGTCATAAGTATTGTAGTAGAAGGCACTTTACTTCCTCCAAATTCAAAGTTACGTCTTTATTATATCGTAGAATGTGAAAAAAATAAGCAAAACGTCCCAAGGTCACAACATTGTCATATAGTGGAACTTAAAAAAGTCCGTTTTGCAGATAAAGTCCATATCCTAAATATACGGAGATTCATAAGAACAGTAAGGTGTCGGGGAGACGCAAAAGACGAAATCATGTTGAATGTGCTAGGCTATCATTCTCCACAATTAATTTCATATAGCTTCAGTAGCCTCATCATATACAGAGAAACACCAAAAAAACTCCTTTTAAACAGATAATGTCTAAAAGGAAGTCATTTGAAGTTATGCACGTACATCATCATAATCTGAGGTTTTTTCCATTTTTGATTGTACGTAAGAACATTCGGGAACAATTTTTAAATTATTCTCCCGTGCATACCCGATGAGTTTGTCAAAAAGTTTACCTGCGACACCTTGACCACGAAGTTCATCCGATACATACGTATGATCTGCAATAATCGTATGATCGTCTGCCGGTTTGAATGTAATTTCTGCGATCGGCTTATTTTCATCTTCCCCAATATAAAACTTATTGTTGCCTGCTACGATATTCGCCATGATTTCTCCTCCTTATTTCTTCCATCGTATCATATCTTTCATTTGAATTAAAATTGATTTGATTGCTTATCAGCCATAAATTGTAAACACTTACTTACAATCAATTCTTTATCATTGTCGATCGTCGCAACATGATAACTATTTTCTAATGAAATGAGCTCTTTATCTTCACTTTGAATGCCTTCAAAAATAAGTTGTGAATTAACTGGTGGTACAACATGATCCTCTACGGACGAGAATACAAGTGCTGGCATTTTAACC
>JAPFCO010000179.1 GCA_026169505.1 Pseudogracilibacillus sp. | reverse complement strand
TCCGGAAGAAAGTGCAGAGGTTTTCTTTTTATTAATGAATATCTGGTGCGATCCCGTCATTTTTGAAGCGAATGAAGAGAAATTATACAACCGATTAAAGTTCGTACAAGAAATGATGCGATTAATTGGTGCTGATATCGTCAGTGACAAAGTAATTGATGAAACAGCATCCCTCCTTAAAAAATTGTATCCAGGAGATGGTACAAATGAGTAATTCACCGATCATACAAGTTCGACATGTAACAAAAGTTGTGCAACAAAAGGAAATTATTACATCCTGTCATCTAACGATAAATGAAAACTCCATTTATGGTTTATTGGGCCCAAATGGTGCGGGAAAAACAACTCTTTTTAAACTATTAACTGGCTATATTCATGCAACTACCGGGACAATAGAAATGTTAGGTATGGATATTGCTACCGAAAGAAATAACATCATAAAGAATATTGGTAGTATGATTGAGACACCAGTATTTTATGAACATTTATCCGCAACTCAAAACATCAACATTCATTTATCATACATGGGGTTAGAACCTAATAATATACCTCTGTATTTAGAAATGGTTGGTTTACATCAAACTGGAAATCAACCTGTATCTGAATTTTCCATGGGAATGCGGCAACGATTAGGTGTAGCAAGAGCGATTGCACATCAACCAAAAATATTAATATTGGATGAACCTATCAATGGATTAGATCCAATGGGTATTCGACTAATGCGTCAATTATTTACTACGCTTACGAAGGATCATCGTATGACGATTCTCATTTCCAGTCATATTTTAAGTGAAATAGAACAAGTTGCTGATACAATTGGCGTTATTTCTAATGGAACAATTTTGGAGGAAGTAAACCTTGACTCGATTAAAAGTAAATTCCCTAATGGACTGGAAGATTACTTCTTTAATGTATTGAAAGGAGAGCAATCCAATGATACATCTGATGAAGCTTGAAATGCAAAAAAATCGTATCCGAATATATATGTATGCGAGCATCATCATTACGATAACGATGATTGGGTTCATGTATCTATTTGCTTATGCTCCACAAATTGAACCTAATGATCCAGATATGCTCATTTTTGCAGGCTATGATAATCTTATCCGATTATATGGCGTGGTTAATATGGCTATTTTTTGCGTCTTTTCATGTGTTATGTATGCCCGGTTTATCATCGAGGCGTATAAAGGAAACCAATTAATTCTTCTATTTTCTTATCCTATAAATCGGCAAAAAATCTTACTCTCTAAAATATTCATCGTCGCTTTATTTACTTCATTCTCAATGATTATTTGTAATACCATCGTTTTTAGTATCTTCAGCATAACCGAGTCCTTTATCCCCATCATGACAGATACTTTTTCACTTACATTCATGTTACTTGCCTTAAAAACTACTATATTTATGATGATATCTGCCGCTTCACTAAGTGTGATTGCAACTGGAATTGGATTTTTCACAAAATCTGTCCCGTCGACGATTATAGCAGGGGTTCTTCTCTCCTCGATTTTCTGTAATATTGTTTTTCATTCTTTAATCAATGATAGAATATTATTCATTTTCATGATAGTTGCGCTTCTGGCTAGTACAGTGATTACCTTTTTATTAATGAATAAGGTAAATAAATTGGAGGTTTTATAAAGATGGAACAAAGAATTGAAAATTATATCGACAATAGCTTAGAAAACATTGCACCACTTCTTTATCTATTTAGCGTTGCTGGAGGAATCGTGCTCATTATTATCGGTATCATTCTGATCTTAAAAAACAGAAAGACACCTAACGACAAAATGAAAATGATTGGCATGGCAATTATCGGAGTTGGATTTCTTGCGCTTTTCAGTGGCTTTATACAGTACTGATTAATATTCAACGAAAATACATGTTGTAGTGAAGTGGCGCTAAATCCGTATTATGAAATTCACTAAACATAGCAATCGATAAGATTTTTTATTTGCATGTTAAAATAAATGTTAAAAGGGAGTGAAATAATGGGCAGAATTATCGCAACTGAATTTATAACTCTTGATGGTGTAATGGAAGACCCGGGCGGAGCTGAAAAAACAAAATATGGCGGTTGGAGTGGACAATATTGGAATGAAGAAGCGCAGAAATATAAATTTGATGAATTGTTTGCGACTAGTGCGCTGTTATTAGGAAGAGTCACATATGAAGGCTTCGCAGCAGCATGGCCGGGGATGACAGATGAAGATGGATTGGCTGATCGCATGAATAGTCTGCCGAAGTATATTGTATCGGAAACTTTGAACCACGTGGAATGGAATAACTCTATCCTGATCAAAGAGGACATGATGAAACAAATTACTAAATTGAAGCAGGAAGCTGAACAAGATATTGTTATTCATGGAAGTAGTGAATTAATAAACACTCTCCTTCCACATGAAGTAATTGATGAAAACAGAGACCTTCGATACTGGTGTGATTATTTTACATTATCAATTAGAAAGAAACTAATCTAACCAGGGAATATTGCAATGTTTGTGAAGTTTGATACGACCGTTGATACAGATCAGACACCTTCAACATCTTCAT
>JAPFCO010000009.1 GCA_026169505.1 Pseudogracilibacillus sp. | reverse complement strand
TATCTATTGAGTATGGAAGCTCTACCTTCCAGTTTTCTTTCATATCTTTTGTATAGGAGATTACTTCATGATTATCTGTATGAACAAAATAATGATCTTCATCTAGAAAAATACTTTTCTCCATCATCTCATCCGTTTCAATGCGTTCTCCTTCTCCAGCATATTCGTCAATTGATACGTATTCAAAGTCTTCTATGGATCCAACAGACTTATCTAATACCTCGTCACTCTCTTGATCTTCTCCATTCTCAGATTCGGCATCTGAACCGGCTTCTGCTTCTCCAATATCTTCGGAAGTTACAGCTTCGTCCTTACTAACATCCTCCTCCTCATTACTTGCACAACCAGTCATAATGAGAATGAGGATTAAAAAAATCGGATGCAATATATGTTTCATGATAAATCCCCCTAGTATATTTGTTATTTATGTATCGATTTTGAACAACTTCTATAAAAAAAGTGTCCTAAGCATATTTATTTCAACATAAACATGAGGAGTATTATGCCATAATTAGATACTATGTACAATAGTTAAATAGTGCTATGTTGGTAATGTAGTTGATTTTGGATTGAAAATGGATGTCTATTATAAGTAGTAGATTATTTATTTGTTGCACAATAATCACTGTAGTTCCAAAGAGGGAAAACCCTATAAAAAATCAGTAGAAAATATAGTCTGGCTAATTTTATTGTGTGTAACGAAAGGCGGTAACTTCAGTGGATAATATATGATAGGCACCGTCTAAAGTAGTAGTTATAGTTCTTTCACATTAACTGTAGAAACAAAAGAGGTAAAAGCCTCGACAATATTTAGTTGCAGTGCATCTGTATGATAGTACATCCATGTTTTACGAGTAAGTGGATCTTCAGAAGAATCGAGTAAGGGTTTGATCGTTAGCTCCTCATAAGGTTCTACAACTAATTGTGCTAAAATACCATAACCAAGTTTGTTTAAAATCATTTCTTTACATGTCTCCACCTGATTCACATAAATATTTGTATAAGGAGCTTGTTTATATTGATCATACCACCATCGATCAATCGTTGATTTCATAATTGGATCTGTATGATAATCAATTCTAGGTAAAGAAGGCAGGTCTTCCCATTCAAAAGGCCAAGGGGCAGCAACACAGACATTTTCCTCATAGAGCATTTCTTTACTTTCTTTCCACGGATAATCTCCTTTAATAAAACCTATATGCACATCGTGATTTAATAATAAACGATACATTTCACTACTCCAGCCAGTGACTACCTGACACTCGATCCCGGGGTGTTCTTGTTGAAATAATCGCAATAATTTAGGCATTTTATTTAATGCGAAAAAATTGGAAACACCAACTTTTAATGTGCCTGTTACCATGCTTTTCATATTGTTTATTTTTTCCTTCATTTGACTTTGTTCATGTAACATTCTTTCAGCATATTTAACTAAGACGATACCTTCAGGTGTAAATGTAACCCCTCTTCTTCTTCTTAAAACAATTTGCACTCCATAATGGCTTTCGAGTCTTTTTAAACGAGAAGATAAAGTGGATTGTGATACATATAGTTTGTCTGCCGCATGTGTTATATTCTTTGTTTTATATAGCGTCGCAAGCAATTTCCAATCTTGATACTCCATCGTAAACACCTACCTTTTTATCTGCCATTGATTTTCTCAATGTCTAGTTATCGTAAATATATACTTTAGAAACATGGAATTCAACTTTATACTGTACATAGAAACTGTTTTATAAGGGCTTCCCTACAGGGAGAAGCAAATTAAAGGAGGAGAATGATATTTATGGGTGCTACATTTATACCTGGTTTAGAAGGAATAGTAGTCAGTGATACGGAGATATCGTTGCTTGATACAGAAGAGAAAATGATTGTCATTAGAGGGCATGATTTAATAGAGCTTTCTAAGGAAAAGAAGTATTTAGATGTTCTACATCTCCTATTAGAAGGTAATTTACCAAGTGAAGGTGATTTACATGCATTAATGAATCGTTTTTCCAAAAATCGATCGATTCCGGAAGAATTAATGCAAATTTTTTCATTGTTACCTAAAAATGCACACCCAATGGACGCGCAACGAACAGGAATCTCCGTGTTAGCAAACTACGATGAGCAAATTGATGACCGTTCCGCAGAGATTAATAAGCAACGGGCATACACATTGTTAGCACAATTACCAACACTTACAGTTAACAGCTTTCGAATTCTAAATGATCAAGATAGTATTCAGCCACGAGATGATTTGTCCTACAGTGCGAACTTTCTTTATATGATTACAGGGGAGGTTCCATCAAAATTAGAGGAGGAAATATTTGATAAGTCACTTTTATTATATAGCGAACATGAGATGCCTAACTCTACTTTTGCAGCGCGTGTGATAGCTTCAACGAATGCTGATTTATATGGGGCTTTAACTGGAGCAGTTGCATCTCTTAAAGGTAATTTACATGGTGGTGCTAATGAAGCTGTGATGTATTTACTGAACGAAGCTGGAACCGTTGAGAAGTTTTCGGATCTCTTATATAAAAAGTTAATAAACGAAGAAAAGATCATGGGATTTGGTCATCGAGTGTATATGAAACAAATGGATCCCCGTGCACAAATAATGAAGGAATCTTTAAAGACTCTTTCTGATAGGGATGGAGATTCGATATTGCTAGAAATGTGTGAAAAAGGGGAGGAGATCATGCTGGAAGAGAAAGGATTGTATCCAAATTTAGATTATTATGCAGCACCAGTCTATTGGAAGTTAAAAATCCCAATTCCGCTTTATACACCGATTTTCTTTAGTTCAAGAACGGCAGGCTTATGTGCGCATGTTATTGAACAGCATGAAAATAATCGGATTTTTAGACCGAGGGTTAACTATGTTGGGAAGCAGTATAAATAAGAGTACAACTGGCAGGTTGTATAACTGCTCCCATTTATAGTTAACAATCACCATGAACATTATAACAACTATTTAAGAGAAAGGAAGAATAATGTGCTACAAATGAATGAGAGACAAAAAACGGATCAATTGATTGAGGACATAACAGAATACGTATTAAATAAAGAGATTACTAGTGAGGAAGCATATACGACAGCTAAGTATGTACTAATGGATACGATCGGATGTGGAATTTTAGCGTTGAATTACCCGGAGTGTACAAAGTTATTAGGTCCTAATGCTCCAGGTACAATTGTTCCGAATGGCGTTAATATTCCAGGAACAAAAGATGTACTAGATCCAGTGAAAGGTGCATTTGATATAGGCGTAATGATCCGTTGGTTAGATTATAATGATACATGGTTAGCAGAAGAGTGGGGGCACCCATCCGATAATTTAGGAGGTATTCTAGCTGTCGCAGATTATATTAGTCGGACACGTATTGCAAATGGCAAGGAACCATTAGTTGTACATGATGTTTTAGAAGCGATGATAAAAGCGCATGAAATACAGGGTGTGCTCGCATTAGACAATAGTTTAAATCGCGTAGGATTAGATCACGTCTTTTTCGTGAAAATTGCTTCGACAGCCGTTGTGACAAAGATGTTAGGTGGTGGAAAAGCGGAAATTAATAATGCTTTATCGAATGCTTGGGTGGATAATGCGAGTTTAAGGACGTATCGTCATGCACCTAATACAGGTTCTAGGAAATCATGGGCTGCGGGAGATGCAACAAGCCGTGCGGTGTTTTTAGCACAAATGGCGATGAAAGGAGAAATGGGTTATCCAGGAGCCTTAACAACGCCAGGATGGGGCTTTCAAGATGTGATGTTTAATAATGGAACGATTACTTTACAACGTCCACTTGATGCTTATGTGATGGAAAATGTTTTATTTAAAGTATCTTTCCCAGCAGAATTCCATGCTCAAACAGCTGCAGAAGCGGGAGTAGTATTGCATCCAGAAGTAAAAGATCGCTTAGATGAGATTAAGGAAATAACGATTACAACCCATGAATCAGCCATTCGAATTATTGATAAAACAGGTCCACTGCATAACCCAGCGGACAGAGACCATTGCTTACAATACATCACGGCGATTGCTTTAATGAAAGGGCAGATAGATGCAGAAGATTATGAAGATGAAGTGGCTAAAGATCCCATGATTGATGTGCTACGTGATAAAATGAATATCAAAGAAAATAAGCAATATACAAAGGATTATTTAGATGCTGAAAAACGTTCCATTGCAAATGCTATACAGATAACATTCACAGACGGAACAATGACAGAAAATGTAGCATTTGAATATCCATTAGGCCATCGTTTTAGACGAGAAGAAGCTTTCCCTAAAATCATTGAAAAATTCAAAGCGAATATAGCAACACAATATGCAGATAAACAGAGACAGACGATTGAAGATGCTTGTCTAAACATGGATCAGCTCTCGTCAATGCAAGTGAATGAATGGATGGATTTATTTGCTAAATAGAATGATTTTAAGCAGATGAAACAATAGAGCTACAAGATAGGAGGTTATAGATATGGCCTGGATAGTGAATGAATCATCGTCACAAGCCGAATTAGCTAAAAAGTTTAAAGAACGGATGGTAGCACCAGATATTTTACAAATTCCTGGCGCACATGATGCAATGGCTGGACTGATGGCGAAGCAGGCTGACTTTAACGTGTTATATTTATCAGGAGGAGCTTTTACAGCAAGTAAAGGACTTCCGGACTTAGGAATGATTACATCTACAGAAGTAGCAGATCGGGCACGGGAGTTGATTCGTGCAACGAACTTGCCAGTTTTAGTTGATATCGATACAGGTTTTGGTGGGGTACTAAATGTCGCACGGACTGCTGTTGAAATGGTTGAAGCAAATGTAGCAGCAGTTCAAATAGAAGATCAGCAATTACCTAAAAAATGTGGCCATTTAAACGGGAAGCAACTTGTGACACCTGAGGAAATGACGCAGAAAATAAAAGTAATCAAAGAAGTTGCTCCTAGCTTGATTGTGATTGCTCGTACGGATGCTCGAGCCGATGAAGGTTTGGAACAGGCGATTAATCGGGCTAAGTTATATGTAGAAGCGGGGGCAGATGGAATTTTTCCAGAAGCGTTAGAATCTGATGAGGAGTTCAAACGATTTTCGGAACAAGTTAATGTGCCTTTATTAGCAAATATGACTGAATTTGGACAAACACCATATTTAACAGCAGATGAGTTTGAGTCATTGGGTTATTCGATGGTAATTTATCCTGTCACTTCACTACGAATTGCAGCGAAGGCATATGAGCGTGTATTTAAACTAATTAAGGATGAAGGAACACAAAAAGATGCTGTAAAAGACATGCAGACACGAGAAGAATTATATGAAACCATTTCCTATCATGATTTTGAACGATTAGATCGTGCTATTGCAAAAACCGTCTTAACGAAAAAGCAGTTATAGAACCTCTCATGGGGGAAGTATTTCTATCAAAATAAACAAAGCGCATTATTCCTGTTTAACTGGAGTGATGCGCTTTGTTGTTGGAAAAGTTTAAAAGTTAAATAGAGATGATATTAATATCACAGTAAATCCGGTCATCGTACACGGAAAAGGAAGTTTATTTTAATATTCGTTGAGATTAGTCAATTTCATAATACTGATTTATCGCTACACTACTACCACCTGTAGTTGAGTTGAACCGTTCCCAACTACAAGTGATAGCGACGTAGCTGATTTAGGCAATTATGAAATTGACTCAGATACATTATTAAAAGGATTCTCAATAAAGAAGTAATAATATTCTTGCACACACTTCGAGGAGGAAACATTGATTGACATGTGGGGTAGAGGGATCTTGCACACAATTCGAGAAGGAAATGCTGATTGGTCTGTGGGGTAGATGACTCTTGCGCATAGTTCGAGAAGGAAATACTGATTGGTCTGTGGGGTAGATGGCTCTTGCGCACAGTTTGAGAAGGAAATGTTGATTGACGTGTGGTGTAGCTGGCTTTTGCGCATATATCAAGGTGATTCTTTTAATTGTTAGTAAGTTTAAGTCACATAAGTTATCTAAAATAACCAATCCGTTTAATTGATAATCGTTATCATTTGTTGTATGTTAGATAGTAACGAGATATATAAAGGAGCATATATAATGAAAATATATTGGACTAAAATAAATAAGATTATTGAAGAAACGCCTGAGGTTAAAACGTACTTGCTCGACTGTCCGGAAGGCTATACATGGGAAGAGGGTGCACATATACACCTCGCACTGGAAGGCTTTAACGCCGGAGAAAAACCAAACCGCAGCTTGATTCGCCACATGTCAATCTCCACGATGCCGAATGAGAAATCAGTTGGTATCACAACTCGCATCAAAGAGAATTGCTCTGAGTTTAAAGCAATTTTAAGAAAACTTGAAGTCGGCAATGAAGTTGCAGTATTTAAAACACATTCGAATGTACCGCTTAAAAGAGAAGACAAAAATGTGTACCTGCTCTCATCAGGTGTCGGGCTGGCAACATTTAGACCGCTTGTACTTGATTATTTCGAACGTGCTGACAACGTCAATCAAATTCATTCTTTGAACATTGATTCATCAAAAGACTTCTTATTCCCTGAGATTTTTGAATCCGCACCTGACAAGAAGTTCACATCACAGTTCGTCGATAACCGTAAAGACTACTATGAAGAAGTGAAAAACCTTGCAACAGATAAGGATGGACTCTTCTATGTTGTCGGTAGTGATGAATTCCTTGTGCAGAACATCGAAGTGTTACGTGAGCAAGGCATTAGCCCGGAACAGATTAAGCTCGACAAACATGATCGCCAACTGTCTGATTTTTTACCATCTGATTTGTCCGTGTAAGTAAGAAAACGATTCGCTAGATATATTCGAAATAGATGTTTTATCAACATCCGGTAGTGGGGGAATATTTTATTTAAATAAACGTTAACACACTCAGACGTTTAATAATCTAAGTGTGTTAACGTTTAAGATATATTTTGATTGTATCGTTATTTGTAATTATGAAATTGATTCAGATGATGGAACAGCAACTTTTACAAGTAATTTACCGACGTTTTTCCCTTCAAAGAGATGTAAAAAGGCGGTTGGAATCTGATCGAATCCTTCAACAATTGTTTCACGATACTTCAGTTTATCTTCTTGTAACCACTGTGCGAGCTGTATGGAAGCTTCTTTAAATTCATTACTATAATCTCCAACCGTGAATCCTTGCATAAGGACACTGTTTTTAATTAGCATTGATTGTACTCGAGGACCGATATCTGGTTTCTCCAAATTATAAGCAGAGATAGCACCACAAACTGGAATACGTGCCTGTCGATTTAATTGAGCGAAAACAGCATCAGATATCGATCCACCTACATTATCAAAATAAACATCTACCCCGTTTGGACACGCAACTTTCAAGTCACGATCAATATCTGTTGTTGTTCGATAATTGATCGCTTCGTCAAAATGTAATTCATCTTTCAAAAATGTGATTTTTTCATCAGATCCAGCGATACCTACTACTCGTGCTCCATGCAACTTCGCTATTTGTCCTACAGCAGAACCAACTGCACCTGCCGCTCCAGAAACAACGACTGTATCTCCTTTTTTCGGTTGACCAATTTTTAGTAAACCGAAATACGCGGTTAGACCGGTCATCCCTAAAATGCCTAGATGTGTTGTAATAGGTGCAAGTGAGGGGTCTATTTTTCTAACTTCGTTTTCATTCGCAATAAAATATTCCTGCCAACCATACATGCCTATAACAATGTCGCCTTCATTATATTGATCAGATGTAGATTCGATTACTTCTCCAACTACACCCCCTTGAATTACTTCATTCACTTTAAAAGGTTCGATATATGATTTAGTGTCCGCTAATCTACCTCTCATATAAGGGTCAACCGAAATATATAAAGTTTTTATAAGTATTTGTCCCTCATTTAACGAATTAAGATTACTGTTTGTAAATTTAAATGTATCTCCATCAGGCATTCCTACCGGTCGATTAGCTAAAATGATTTGGTTATTTGAAATTGTCATCTACATTACCCCTTTAAAACAAAAATTGTATTTACTCTTATGGTAGTTAAATTAATGTACAAATGCGAGGAAAGGAACTTTTACTAACATGGAGACTTTCAGGAAGGTTGCAACTACTGTAAGTAATTGGAAGGGTGAGAGAGTGATATTCGCGAATCTATTTATCGGTCATTTTAGACAGTAAAAAAGCAGGCATCTGAAAGGTCTCTATGGTTAGACGCTCTGGATGCCTGCTTTTTAATTATTTAAAAAATAAATGATACCATTATAATGACTCTCTAGTCTTCTTGAGAGTCATCTAAACCTATTTGAATCAGCTTTCTGATTGCTTTACTTCTCGTTTTAATTCGATTATCATACTGAAATGATTCAATCTCCTCTAACGTATCGACTGGCATCATAACCATCAAATTTGTGGTCCTATTTTTAGTAGCCATTTAGTCACCTCATATACAGTATAGTACATATTG
>JAPFCO010000475.1 GCA_026169505.1 Pseudogracilibacillus sp. | reverse complement strand
AGCAATTGAGGAACTCGTAGACAATGGCTATGCAACAGATAGTGGACAAGGTACAGATAATCTTGTTTTGGCAATTACAACAAAAGGAATTGAATATGTGAAGAATAAATAAAAGTTTATAAGCATCCGGATGGGTGCTTTTTTCTTTACGTGATGTTTTAATACATCAAGATCATGACAGTAAGCTACATATAGGAACAGATCGAATAAATTAAGACTAGCAACTTTATAAAAAAGAATAGTCCGATGACAAAATGAGCCCTTCAAATGAAAATTTGCAGGGCTTTTTCACGTGAATTATTTGTTGTAATAAAGTCTTATAGTGAAAAGTATGAAAGGTTAACAAATTAGACTTAATTATATGCAATAACAAAGATAAAGTGTTGAAAAAAGCAACAGGTCATGAAAAAAAATCCGCTAAACTTAAGAGTAATAAAAATGATTACATTCAAAAGCGGAAGCGGTAAATATAGCGTAGGCTGCGGAATCTATCAAAAGAACACACATATATTTGATAATATCATTCTTTTGCTTGCAGAACGAAAAATGCATGATAGAAACTCCCCTTTTATTTCTAGTGCATATTTTCTATACGTTACTGGAAATATCATTAAAGCCAATATGATATCATGGAGACAATATCATTAAGGTACTACCATTACTCTTAGATATATATTTAAGTGACGAAGAAATCTTTTGAATGGGATTAGAAGGGGAGATAGAAAATGGATTTAGGTTTAAAAGGAAAATCAGTGATTGTAACTGCGGCAAGTAAAGGACTAGGAAAGGCTACAGCAAAGCAATTTGCCATAGAAGGAGCACATGTTTTAATTTCTAGTAGAAGTGAAAGTGAGTTAAAACAAGCAGTAGAAGAAATTCGCTCGGAATCAGGTCATGACAACATCAATTATATTGTCTGTGATATGACAAATCAGCAGGAAATTGAACAGTTAGTCGCTAAAGCAGTTGATTTACATGGTACTGTAGATGTATTAATTAATAATACGGGTGGTCCTCCATCAGGTTCATTTGATACGGTCGTTGATGAAGATTGGCAGCATGCGTTTGAATTAAACTTACTTAGTTTTATTCGAACTACTCGGGGAGTCCTTCCATATATGAGAAAATCAGGTAGAGGACATATTGTTAACTTTGCATCTTCCTCTGTTAAACAACCAATTGATCATCTTATTTTATCGAATACTTTTCGAGCAGGCATTGTTGGTCTTTCCAAAAGTTTATCACAGGAATTAGCGAGTGATAATATTTTGATTAACACGATTGGACCCGGAAAAATTGATACAGATCGGTTAGCTGAGCTTGAGCAAGTAACTGCAGAGCAATTGAATGTAAGTTTTGAAGAAGTAAGAGCAGAATCAGAGCAGGCTATTCCAATCGGACGTTATGGTCAACCAGAAGAATTCGCAAAAGCGGTTTTATTCTTATGTTCGTCGGCAAACACATACATCACAGGACAATCATTACTGATCGATGGCGGTTTGGTCAAAGCATTGTAGTAAGTATGTAAGTATAAATAAGCCTTAGAACACTTGTTTAACAAGGATTCTAAGGCTTTTAATATTACTACTTACATTGTGATCTTATTATCTTGTGCAAGACTATATTTCTGAAGTGAAAACTCAATATTGCCTGTATAGCTTGTTATGATTATGTTCTATGGTGTTGCGTGAGTTTGACATACCCATTATTGAAGAAAATTAGAAAGAGGGATAAACAAGAAGATAGAAAATGCTAAAAAACGTATTGAAGAACTTTAAGAATATGTAGAAACATATGAAAGTTATCAACCGGAGAACATGAAAGAAATGGCCATAAAATTATATGCAGAAATAAACAACGTAAATGAAGTCGCAAAAGTATTAAATGAAAAGGGGTATCGAAAAGAAGGAAAGCTTGTTGCCGGAAAGAGAGCGCAAGTTAAATTAAGTAGTAATGATGTTACAGCAATGCTCAATAGTGATATTGCAGACGGCGACCAGTTACATCCTATTGTAAAAAAAGTACTGAATAAGAATAGAAGAAGAAAAGGTATAGTTACTTAATTTACTTTTAATAATAAAAAACGTGGGAGACTTTTGGGCGATAAAAAGGCGGAATATGAATGATCTTTTATGATTAGATGGGTTATTATAGTAGTATCGAATGATTTTCAAATAATAGATTTATCAAGGCATCATCTTTATGAGGTGGTGTCTTTTTGTACACGAAAATAAAAGTTAAGGCACCCGATAGATAAAGGTACCTCAGTAAAGTTAATTTTTTCGCCATGTCTGGTTGGGCTTTTCGGTAGGTGGATTGGTTTTGCCGCGTTGTAAATCTGCTTTTCTACCAGTCTTACCACCTCTAGGCCCAGTTTGTTCATAAGTTCCAGAAGAACGTGTGGTTTTTCCAGGCTTATTACGTCCTCTTGACATTTTAACACCTCCTTATGTCTATTGTAATTGATAATTTTTACCAATAATAGGATAATAGAACCATTACTTAATGGGGGTTGGTTAGTGATGAAGATTTTATTTACAATCGCGGTTATCATTTTTATTATTGTTCTAGTTAACAAATGGTTAGGAAAAGGCACACAAGTGTTAAATGAAAGTGTAAACGAAAAGACGGATAAAGAATCTGATGTAGTAGATATT
>JAPFCO010000420.1 GCA_026169505.1 Pseudogracilibacillus sp. | reverse complement strand
AGGATTGGAATTGCACACGCTGTTATATCTAGCACAGGAAATGGAGGATATATTGGTGAGTTAATAGGTTTCTTAAAAAGAAACTTTACTGAAAGCATGGGTGAAATATTAAAAAATAAATTAGAATCATTAGCACTAAAAGTTGCTGCTACGTATGAAGGATATTATGAAAGTGATTTGGGTGAATTGGCACTTGACATAGCGATAGATATAAATATGACACCATATGTAATCGAAGTGAATGTCAATAAACCTGGCATAATATATTATGAGTTTGATGTTGCCCAACACGCAATTCCTTATGCAATTTATTTGGCTGAAAACAATCAAAATATCAATGAATATAAAGAGGGTTTTAATGATTAACATTTAAAAAAAGAATTTCAACTTAAAAAGGACTCTAGCTTAATAGCAAGAGTCCTTTTATTGCGAATCACTATTAACGTAGTAACTGTAAAACACCCTGAGGCGTTTGGTTCGCCTGAGCCAACATGGCTTGAGCAGCTTGAGTTAGAATATTGTTCTTAGTAAACTCCATCATCTCTTTCGCCATATCGACGTCCCTAATACGTGATTCTGCAGCTGTTAAGTTCTCTGAAGAAGCACCTAAATTATTGATTGTATGTTCTAAACGGTTTTGAACAGCACCTAAAGATGAGCGTTGGGATGATACTGCGTTGATAGCATCATCAATTAAACCTAATTGTGTATCAAATACGCCATCAGCAACTACTCCACCTTCGTCAACAAATTCTGTTACATTGATAAGACTAGCACCGTCTGCCCAAAGTTCTAATCCTTCGGCTGACATATCACCGATATTCACACTTAGTTGTTGTTCTTCGTTAGCCCCGATTTGGAAGACTAAGTTACCTTTTTCTCCACCCTCTGCAAAGTCTCCAGTTAGTAAATCCTTACCATTAAACTGTGTACGATCAGAAATACCTTTACTATTACCTGTACCACCTAACTCTTCAACTAAAGAATCTATTTCATCTTGGATTGCTTTTAGATCATCAGAATCCTGTGTTCCTGTGTTACCAGCTTGTACAGTCAATTCACGCATTCTTTGTAAAATAGAATGTGTTTCATTTAGTGCACCTTCAGCAGTTTGGATTAGGCTAATACCGTCCTGTGAGTTCTTAGTCGCCATATCCAATCCTTTGATTTGTGCACGCATTTTCTCAGAGATTGCAAGACCTGCTGCGTCATCTCCTGCACGGTTAATCTGTAATCCTGAAGAAAGCTTCTCCAATGAACCTTGTACCGCGTTGTTGTTAGCAGTTAACTGACGATGTGTGTTAAGTGCTGAAATATTGTGATTAATAATCATTTCCCATACCTCCATGTATGTTATAGTTTTTGGGTCACATCCTTGTGGCCCTATTCTTTATATCGGAAGCTTTTTAAAAAGGTTTAGCTTTTTTTATGATTTTTATTAATACTTTTTACCCAACCTACTAATTATTCCTTTAATTCAAGCCATTACATTCATTTTATTTCTATCAATAAAATGAAAAAAGCCATCTATTATTCGTAAACAGACAGCTTCTACTAATCTAAAACATATACTTGTTATTTTTATATCCTTTTTATAAAAACAAAATAACTAACAAACCAACAACTACACAATAATAAGAAAAGTATTTTAAATTTCCTTTTCTCATAATATTCATAAACCATTTCAATGCGAAATAAGTAGCAACGAAACTAGCGATAAATGCAATGATGTATGGAATCATTAGTTCATCAAAACTAGGATCTGTAATGATATCTGGAATTTCGAGGATTCCAGTTCCTAGACTGACAGGAATATATAGTAGAAAAGAAAATCTTAGCGCTGTTTCTGGTTTCATCCCAACAAGCATAGAAGCTACGATGGATGCGCCTGAACGGCTAATACCTGGTGTGACAGCGACAGCTTGTGCAAGTCCGACTATAATAGCATCTTTCGCTGTAATATCCCCATCGACTTTCTTTCCCCTTAAATTACGGATTGTCCAAATTGCAATCGCGGTAATGAGGAGCGTAACCCCGACTACTCTTGTCCCGCTAAGTGTTTCACCAATGACGTCTCCGAATAAGACCCCGATAATCCCTACTGGAATCGTGCCAATTATAAGATAGATAATGAAGTGAAAATCACTTTTGGCCGTTTCTTCTCTTTTCGTTATGTAAGTAAAACCATTGATCATGATTCGGATAATATCATTTCGATAAATAATGAGCACTGCTAGCAGGGAAGCGAAGTTTACAAATATCTCAAAAGAAAGTCCTTCCGCTTCGATTCCGAACAACTTCCGTACAATAATAAGATGTCCGCTGGAGGAAATCGGAATTGGCTCTGTAATTCCTTGAACTAAACCTAAAATTAAATACTTTACTAATAACCATAGTTCAGCAATGCTTTCCATGTTATATCTTCTCCTCATCTTACATAAATCTCTAATTAATTATATGTGACGAGAAGAACAGATACAATCATATGTTCATGTTTTTGAAAGATTTAACGTTCTTTTAACAATTCACGCTTCGTCTTTTGGGCAAAAATGATTCCAATAATGATTAAACTAGTACCAACAATGACACCAATAGTCATCGTTTCATGTAAAATCAACTGACTGAATAAGAGACCAAATATCGGAACGAGTAATGTTGCGATCGTGGCAGTTGCCATATCAATTTGACTTAAAATAAAATACCAGACCGTAAAACATAGTGCTGACGCGATAATCCCTGTAAATAAAATATAATAGATACTCGTTGCGTTAATTTGAACAGGTTCGCCCCACTCCATCAAAAAAGCAGCAATGATAATCCCAATTGTGCCGAAAGTCATCTGATAAGCGGAAGCTTGAATTTTCGGCAATAAGCTTAAATGGAGGCGGTAATAAATATTCGCGATCGCCCAAATAACTGCAGCGATGATAATTAAAAGTTCGCCAAAGATTGCTTCTTTACTTTGCCCAATCCAAATATCCCAACCAAGTACTGTCAATAAACCCATCATCCCGATAAACAGACCGACTAATTGCTTATATGTAAGTTTTTCTCCTAAATATTTCACTGCTAAAAGACTACTCCACATTGGCATGGAATATAAGAGGACAGAAGACTTTCCTGCTTCAACAAAGCGCAAGCCGTACATGACGAGTAAAAAAACAGCGCTCGTTTGTAGTAAGCCGACAAGAATCAAATGTTTCCAGTAACCTTTTGGTGGTAATCCTAATTTTAATATCCATACGACAACGAGTAACGTGAGTGCTCCGACACTAAATCTAAACGCTGTGAATGTGAATGGCCCCATATAATCTAGCGATGCTTTCATATGAACCCATGCATAGCCCCATAGAATAGTAATCAAAATAATGAGACTCCATAACGCCCATTTATTCGTTTGAAAAATAGAAAAGAAAGATTTATTGCGCATGACTGTTTGTTCATCCTTCCAACTGCTCAGCTTGCAGATATATCAATGATAACAATTTTACGGGAGGAATGCACAGTTTCGTTTTTGTACAAGTTCCGCATTCGTCGGTAATTTTCATTCACTTTTACTACTTTTTTTAACAGGAACCAAAATTCCTGTTTTTTTCATCAGTAGTTACTCTACATAATTCAGAACATTCAGTTAATTAACGATTGATTAATAGAGTCCATTCAGTATACACTCGCTCTCCTATCGTTCATAATGTGTCTGGCATCTACGCTTTATAAGAACGTATGAATCTTTTTTAGACACTCCTTAACAACTTCCTCGGGTGCTTGTCCTTTTCTCTCTATATTTCTAGCAACACAATCTAAGTTCTTTACTTGGTCTGTTAAAATAACTCCATTAAAAGCCAAACCATCAGGTAATTGTACTTCGTATCCCCATCCCCTGACGGTTTGAGTTATTGGACAAACTGATACAAGACCTGTCACTTCATTAAATTTTTTTGGAGATAATACTATAGCTGGTCTTCTTCCAGCTTGTTCATGCCCTGCTTGAGGATTAAAGTCTATATATACTAAATCACCACGTTCTATAGGCACTAAATCAATTCCCTTCCAACAGGTCCACCAAAATCAATTTCTTCGTGGCGATTTTCAGGCTTACATTTTGCTAACAGTTCTTCTAAAGTATACTCATTTTTAACAGGTTTTAATTTTATTCCCTCTCCATCATCAATAATTTGTATCTCTGAACCATTTTCAACACCATATTTTTTTGCTAACTTTTGAGGAATACGAACTCCAATACTATTACCCCATTTTTGAGCTGTGACAGTCACATCGAACACCCCTTTATTACTTTTATTATTATTCATTTTATCATCCTTTCATATATATGTATATACTAATATATCCGCAAAAGATGAAAATAATGCATTTAATATTAAAATTAACATCTGAATCAATTTTATAATTACAAAAGACAGCCACGCCGCTACAGCATGTAGCAGCATGACGTTAAACCCGTTTGATGATATTGATTAATCTTAAAAAAAGACGGACTCGGAACCATCTAATAATAGTCTATCTTATGATTATATATCGTTATTTTTTTAGCACATCATCATACTCCATATACTTTGCCAATATTGCCTTCACAAATGGACATTTAGGGATAACTCTTTTATGTGATTCACGTGCATGTTCAGCAAGACAATCAACTAATAAAGTGCCTACTCCCTGCCCTCGCATTTCCTCACTAACGAATGTCTGCTCTACGATGAATTTGTCTTTTCCAATTGGTGCGAACGTAATTTCCGCTAAGCGATTATCATCATCACCAATATAAAATGCGTCTACGCCAAATTCAATTCGATCCATTCATCTCACTCCCATGTCATATTCGGGTTCTCTACACGACAGCTACTGATATTCCTTCTCGACTCAGCAATAACATCGTGACTAGCCTCTTAGATGTATACGTATGATTACCGATAACCTGCACATTTAATCTTTCTCTTTCATGACAATTCCATTGCGAATTATTACAAAAAACCTTTATATATATAAAGGAGCGGTAGATGACAAAGAGGGAGCAATCAGAAAGACGGGTGAGCAAAATAAACGTCTCATTTCCAAATATAAGGAAATAAGACGCTTTACTTTGCGAATATATGTCATTTTCAAGATGTAAATCCCATCTTTATTTTGCAACATGTTTTAAAACATCTAATAACTCGTCGATGGCCTGTTCTCCTTCACCATCTTGTACGGCATGGCTTACACAATGTTTCATATGTCTTTCTGCGACACTAAATCCGACTTTTTTCAGTGCGGCATTGATAGCACTTATTTGTACTAAAATATCGACACAATAGCGATCTTCTTCTACCATTCGTTGGATTCCACGAACTTGACCTTCAATCCGCTTCAATCGATTGATCGTTGCTTCCTTTTCTTCATCTGTTCTAGGGACAATTGGTTCGTCATGGAGAAATTCACTCATCTCTTCTACTCCTCTCTGTTTGACGCTTGGCTTTACTACCGAAGGGCTTCATACAATAATCTATTCAAGTCCTTCATGAAAAACCCCTTATTTTAACGTGACACGTTGTAATCGTAAGGCGTTTAATACAACAGATACAGAGCTAAATGCCATCGCTGCTCCGGCAACCCATGGTGCGAGTAGCCCAATTGCTGCGATTGGAATACCGATTGTATTATAAATGAACGCGAAAAATAAGTTTTCCTTTATATTACGCATCGTTTTTTGACTCATGATAATTGCATCAGCAACACTATTTAAATCGCCACGCATTAACGTAACATCTGCCGCTTCAATGGCAACATCCGTCCCAGTTCCAACTGCCATCCCAACATCTGCAAGCGCTAAGGCTGGTGCATCATTAATACCATCTCCAACCATGGCAACTTTTTTACCTTCTGATTGAAGCCTTTGAATGACTTCACTCTTTTGATCTGGCAATACTTCTGCAATT
>JAPFCO010000077.1 GCA_026169505.1 Pseudogracilibacillus sp. | reverse complement strand
CTTCTCCCCCTTCCCCGATCCTTCTATCATTCCCGCCCATCATTAACAACTTCATACTAATTATAATTAAACATCCCATTGTCGAAAAATGGAGATGTTTTTTACTTTGTACAACTTAACGTTTTCAGTGTATTATCATGCTGTATCTAACTAGCACTGTCTTTTTACTTCTACAAAGAAAGGATTTGATAGTGTGGCTTACATCACTAAAAGAGGCAGTTCTTATCTTACACAGGTTTCTATTTACCAAAAAGGCGAGCATAAAAGACTAACTAAGACATTTAAGAATAAATCAGACGCAAAACTTTGGGCTTTAGAAATAGAATTAGCAAAGGGTAACGGGAAAGAGCTTGCTAATAGACTATCATCTTTTGCAGATTTCTTTGAGAACTGGATTTACATAGTTAAACAAAGAGATGTTAAAGAGACAACATTCCAAAATTACGTTCGCACATTAGGAGTTATTAGAAGTTTGTTTCAAGATATCCAATTAAAGGACTTAAATGATATCGTTGTTCAGAAGAAGATTGACGAATATGCGGAAACTCATTCCCGTAAAACAACACATGAGGTACTTTTAAAGATCAAAACATCATTACGCGATGCCTATGCTCGTGGATATATTGCTAACGACTTCGCAGGACTAGTTAAAACAAGAGGAGTAGATCCTCCGAAACGTAATCGTGCATTATCTATTACTGAATTTAAAAAGCTTCGTAAATACGTTTTAGACCATCCTGATGACGAGTTTCATATACTTGTACTCTTAGCGTTAGAAACAGGTATGAGACGGGGCGAGTTGTTATCAATCCGTCCTGAAAGCCTATATAAGTATGGTGTTCACGTAAGACACTCGATAAGCCCAACTTCTAAAGATACATCTTTAAAGACAGACAATGCAAAACGTGATATCTCAATTAATAAAGCTGTGTATAATCTCATTCAATCTATAAAAGTAAAAGAAAACGGCTACATCTTTTCTTTCGATGGCTTTAAACAGTCTGAACGATTAGCTGATTTATTAAGGAAACTTGATATTCCCAAAACAACCTTTCATGGTTTACGTGATTCGCATGCATCATTCCTATTTGCTCAAGACATCGACCTTGTGTATGTATCAAAACGCTTAGGT
>JAPFCO010000321.1 GCA_026169505.1 Pseudogracilibacillus sp. | reverse complement strand
GTGTTAAAGGTTCTCGAATTGGAAAATTGACATGAACAGGTCCCGGATTACCCTCTTGCGCTTCGATCATCACACGTGAAGCCCGATTACGAACATAATGCAACATTTTTTCTGATCCTTCAGGTAAAGCCATTTCCCAAGACTTTTTTACAAAGTTACCGTACATTTGTACTTGATTAATTGTTTGAGATGCTCCGATATCTCTTAATTCATGAGGACGATCTGCCGTTAATACAACGAGCGGAATCCGTGCATGGTATGCTTCAACGATTGCTGGAAAATAATTTGCAGCTGCCGTACCAGATGTACAAACAATAGCAACTGGCTCTTTTGTTTCTTTTGCAATTCCTAATGCAAAGTATGCTGCAGAACGCTCATCAATTAAGATCCATTCTTTTAATTGTTCATGTTCTGTACAGAGCATCGCTAATGGTGTTGATCTAGATCCCGGCGAAATAACGACATGACGAAGTCCACTACAAACTAATTCATCTATGAAGTTTGCGGTGTACCGAGTTAATGATTCAATATGCTTCATCGCTATCCTCCATAATTTGCAACATGGGTAAAAACTTCATCTTTGTTTCTTCAAATTCCATTTCTGGATCAGAGTCGCGCATAACACCACAGCCAGCAAATAAAGATACTTCATCTGCTTGTACTAAGCCAGACCGTAGGGCAACAGCGAATTCACTCTGTTGATTGCTATCAATCCAACCAATTGGTGCTCCATACCAGCCACGGTCAAGTAATTCATGTTCACGCATAAACGCTAAAGCAGTTTCTCGTGGTACACCACCTAATGCAGGAGTTGGATGTAATTCCTTAATTAAGTCAAATACAGAGTACCCATCCTTTAGACGGGCTTTCACTGGCGTATATAAATGCTGTAAGTTTCGTAACGGATATATGACAGGTTCTTCTGGAATATCAATATCAGCACAACTATGTTTCATACTTTGTTTGATCATTTGTACGACATATTCATGTTCTTCACGATTTTTCGGATCTTCCAATAATTCTTTCGCAATTTCATCATCTGCTTCTTCTGTCGCTCCACGTGGTGCTGTTCCAGCTAAACATGTAGATAATAGTCGTTCTCCATCTACTTGAACAAGTCGTTCCGGAGTAGCGCCTATGAAACAGTTTTCGCCATGTTCAAATGCAAATATATAACTATTAGGTTGTGTCGCTAACAAATTACGTAACATCTCCGTTATATTTGCCTGCTTATTTAAAGTCAAACGCATTTCACGTGCTAGTACAATTTTCTTCGCACGATTTTCTTTTATTTCACTCACCGCACGTTCGACGGTACTTTTCCAATGATCAGGAGCGATCACATTTTTGGCAATAATTTTTTGGGGCGCTGATTGTTGTATTGGTTCAGTGTGGGTTAATCTTGCTTCAGCCTCTTCCAAATGCTTGAACAATTCCTCGATATCATCCTCTGCGGATATATAACGATTATAAGTAATATAATAACGACTTTTATTATGAATGACGACAATTTCTGGAATAGTCAACTGGCTTGGTGGATAGCCTTCCCATAACTTACTTCTTTCTCGTTTCGGATCAAATGACATTCCTCCAAGTGAAATTAAACCTGTTCCAGCAACTTTATATTTATTATGAACAATCGCATGTTGCACCAATTCATTCCATTCCTTTTCAACTTGAGCAAAACGCTGCTCATACGCTATTATTTTATGCGTACTGCCGATGCCAACTAAAGAAAAGTCATTGTCACTATTCGTCCAAAAAATCCGGTCTTTATTCATTTGTTTTGCCACAGCAAATACTGTTAATAAACTAGTTGAAGGAATCTCTTTCGTCCAACTAAATAATTGTTTTGTTTGTAATGACATAGCTGTTTCCTGTACCTTATATAAAAAAGGCCTTAATGTCATCTCTTTCATATCAATCATGTAAAAACCTCCATTAATACGTAGCTACTCGAGGCTACTCTTCTATTTTATTCTCTTTTCAAATGATTCTCAAGGAAACGGCTATATTTATTCAATAAATACACAAAATTAGTCGGTTGATACCTATTTTTGCCCTTTCTTATGTCATTTCAATAATGAAGGTCTACTCGATTGACACTATGTAACAATTTACCATAAGATGAATAGGAAGAGATTATGCATTATCTGAATCAACTTCATTATGACAAAAACAGCCACAAGGCTACAATTTGTATGATGACATTGATTCATCTTAAATGTACTAGGTTTATCATTACTTATCACTTATTTTATCTAAATAACAAGGAGGTTATTATGTGGATATGCAAAATAAATTAATGGATGCTTTAGGAATCAAATTTATCGAGACAGAAAAGGAAAAAATTGTAGTGACGATGCCAGTGGATGAGCGAACACATCAACCAGCAGGTTTTCTTCATGGAGGAGCAAGTGTTTTATTAGCAGAAACTGCCGCAAGTATTGGTGGCTACTTACATATCGACCCGGCAACACAAGCTGTATTTGGAGTAGAAATAAATGCCAATCATCTTCGAAGTAAACGTGAAGGAATTGTCACAGCAACCGCCACTCCAGTTCATATTGGAAGAACAAGTATGGTTTGGACTATTTCTATTACAGACGAAACAGATCAATTAGTTTGCATTTCACGGTGTACACTCGGAGTTGTGGAACGTAGAAAATAATGAAAAGGCGGGATTATCATGTGTATTGTGACACTAAATCTTCAAGATCACCCACAGTATAAATTGATTGTCGCGGCGAATCGTGATGAATTTTATGAACGCCCAACCGCACAAGCAGCATTTTGGTCAGATCACCCTTCTATTCTCGGTGGACGTGATTTAAAAGAAATGGGAACATGGTTAGGCATTACAAAACAAGGCCGTGTAGCATTAGTAACAAATTTCAGGGACTTAGCTGCAGAAAATAAAGATAAAAAATCTCGTGGCGGTATTGTGAATCATTTTCTAACAAGTAACGAACGTCCAGTAGCTTTACTCAAGCAATTAAAACAGGAAAAAGATCAATATAATGGGTTTAATCTTATTGCTGGAACAGTGGATGATCTTTATCATTATGGAAATAATGAATCGAATATTACGAAGATAACAGCTGGAACGCATTCGGTTAGTAATGGGACCTTTCAGGCTAATTGGCCAAAAACAACAAAAGCTAGAACACTGTTACAAGATTATGTAAAAACTCATGACATAATCAACGTCGAAGATATATTCAATCAATTAAATGACCGTGAACTAGCTTCAGACGACGCATTACCAAATACGGGTGTAGCATTTGAATTGGAGCAGAAATTATCTTCTATATTTATTGAGAATGTACCAAACTATGGTACGAGAGTATCAACGGTCCTTCTTGTTACAAAAGATAATGAAGTAACTTTTGCCGAAAGAACATATCGTGAAGGACAATACGCCGATGAAAAGGTCTTTCATTTTACGATAGAATCAATGTCATAATTACAAAAAACAGCTACATCACTACAATATTTAGTTAAGAACGTTACAACGAAACTACATATTGTAGTGATGTGGCGATAAACCAGTATTATGACATTGATTAAATATAGTAGACAACAAAAAACCTCCTAAATCACAATAAATCGTGAACTAGGAGGTTTTTCATATGTTATTATAATGCTTCCATTCGTTTCTGGTTGATCCATTCACTTAGCTTTATAAATACTGGAACAAATAACATACTGACGATAATTCCTTTTATAAAGTTAAACGGTAAGACACCACCAACAACGGAAATCCATTTAATTGTCTCATTCATTTCCATGCCGATTAATAACGAATAAGCTGGTAAGATAATAAAGTAATTTAACACACTCATTACAATTGCCATCACTACTGTTCCAATAACTAATCCAGAAACGATACTTTTCACACCTTGAAAACGGTGGTACAAATAAGCTACCGGAAAAACAAACAACGAACCTGCAATGAAGTTCGCAGCGACTCCAATTGGATCAGATGCTCCTGAAGCAACAAAATAAAGTAAATTTTTCATTAATACGACTAGCACCCCTGCTAACGGTGAAAAAATCAACCCTGCAAGTAATGCTGGTATATCACTGAAGTCCACTTTCAAGTAAGGTGGTAACAGCGGTAATGGAAAACTAATAAAAAATAACACAAGTGATACTGCCGCTAACAAAGATAAGACAACTAATTTCACTAATTTAGATGAGCGTTTTGTTTGCATCATCGATTTCCTCCTTCATCGATATCGATTCACCGTATTTTGATGAAGGGTAAGCTAGTTATTCCGTAATAAATTAAAAGCCCTAAAACAGGTTGTTTTAGGGCTTGGATATACAG